>CAVKYA010000001.1:0-35097 GCA_963660255.1 Bacteroidaceae bacterium
CATCAAGACATTCAAGATCAATGGTCTCGGTACTGGTAAACCGTCCTTTGAACTGGTCAGGAGCGTGAAGGCTCCACAAGGTGGAATCCACGACATCAACCGTGTGGATGACAACACCATCACTGTCGCCGGTAACAAGGCCTATCTGTTCAATGTCGATACCGAACAATTTACCGAAATGCCATTGTTCTCCGCCTCCACAGCCATTAAGTCACTCAACTACAACGCTGAAAGTGGTGAGGTGTGGTACACTGACGCGACTGTTCCGGAAGGAAGCACGGACTATACCACACACAAGATATGCTACAGTGGAAACATTGGTTCCTCAGCTCCGGACAGGATCATCAATGTTGACATCGACATGTACAAGGTACGTGTCAGAAAGTGGTAAATAATCGTTATATTTGTCAGGTGAAATGCTTAATGAAGACAAGCAGTTACTTGAGCAGATAGCAGGTGGGGATGTCAAGGCTCTTGGCATCCTCTATGTTCTGTATGCCGGACGCATCCGCAATTTCGCGTTCAGTATGCTGCAGAACTCCTCCGAGGCCGAGGACATCACGCAGGATCTGTTCCTGAAGATCTGGAACTCCCGTGAGGCCCTCCGCGAGGTGGATTCGCTCAAGTCCTACCTGTTCAGTATGGCGCACAACGCCGTCCTGAATTTCATCAAGCGCAAGGGAGTGCGTGACCGGTACCGGAAGGTGTCGGCAAGTGTGGGGACCGAACATTACGAGCCGTCCTATCAGGTTGACACGATGGAACTGCTCCGAGGCATAGATGAGGCGATAGATGGAATGTCGGTCCTGAGAAAGACGATCTTCAGGATGAACCGCTACGAGCACAAGACTTACCAAGAGATCGCCGACGCGCTGATGATAAGTCCCAAGACGGTGCAGTATCACATCTCCTGCGCCCTCGCTGAACTAAGGAAACTTCTTTAGGCATTGACTGACAAAAATATTTAAAAATTTTATGAATATATGAAAGCAAGAATTTTGTACCTGTTTGCCGCCGCGGCGGTGTGCCTTTGCTCCTGCGGCACGGCCAAGAAGAATGTGGTCGATGTGACCAAGTACCCTAACCGGGCTGAGATGATCGTCGCGCAGATGCACGACCCGGCTTCAAAGTATGTTGTCGTGGCCTGCCACAGAGGCGACTGGCGCAACTATCCGGAGAACTCCATCCCGGCCATCGAGTCCATCATCAGGATGGGAGTCGATATTATGGAACTTGACCTCAAGCTTACCAAGGACAGCGTGCTGGTGCTCTCGCACGACAAGACCATCGACCGCTGCACCACAGGCAAAGGTCTCGTAAGCGACTACACTCTTGATGAGTTGAAGCAGTTCCGCCTCAAGCGCGCTCACGGCGTTGCCACCGACTCCCTGCACATCTGCACCCTCCGCGAGGCTCTGGAGTGCTGCAAGGACCGCATCTGCGTGAACGTGGATCAGGGCTATGAATATTACGACTTGGTTCTCGCCCTCACCGAGGAACTCGGAGTCACCGACCAGATTCTGATCAAGGGTAAGAAGCCAGTCGCCGAGGTCGCTGAGAAGATGGCCGCCCACGAGCATAATATGATGTATATGCCGATCATCGACATCCAGAAAGAGGCCGGAAAGGCTCTTTTCAATGAATATATGGAGACGGGCACCGTGCCTCTCGCCTACGAGGTTTGCTGGAAAAAGATGACTCCTGAGGTTGAGGACTGCTTCAAGAAGATCATCGACTCCGGCTCGAAACTCTGGGTCAACACCATCTGGGGAAGCCTCTGCGGCTACCTTGACGACGACAAGGCCCTTGACTGCGGTGACCCGGCCCTCATCTACGACCAGGTGATCGCCTTCGGCACCTCGCTCATCCAGACCGACCGTCCTGAGCAGTTGCTCACATACCTTCGCAGCAAGGGATTGCACGATTAGGGAGCCGTCATAATATTCATAGATAATGGCTTCATTTCTTGATTTCTTCAGAATAAGCTCTCCGTCCGCCGTAAAGGTGGCTCCGGAGAACACCGACAAGGTCTGGAAGCGCTCCCGCTTCCAGTCCTTCATCGCCATCACGTTCGGCTACGCGCTCTACTATGTGTGCCGTATGTCGATGGGCGTGATGAAACAGCCGCTGATCGACGCCGGACTGCTCAACGCAACGCAGCTCGGTATCATCGGTGCCTGCCTTTACTGGACCTACGCCGTGGGCAAGTTCGTCAACGGATTCCTGGCCGACGGCTCGAACGTCAAAAGGTTTATGGCCACGGGGTTGGTCCTGTCAGCCGCCGCGAACCTTATAATGGGAGTGCTTGGTGCCACAGCCGTGAGCGCGGGCATTAGCAGTTCCGTCATATTCATAGTATTCGCGATAATGTGGGGCATCAACGGTTGGGCGCAGTCAATGGGATCCCCGCCTTCAATCGTCACCTTGTCCCGTTGGTTCCCGCTGCGGATACGTGGCACGTACTATGGCTTTTTCAGCGCCTCGCACAACATCGGCGAGGGACTCTCGTTCATATTCGTAGGCTCCATTGTCGCCGCCTTCGGTTGGAAGTGGGGCTTCTTCGGAGCGGCGTGCGCCGGCCTTCTGGGAGTTCTTCTGATTCTTTTCTGGCTTCACGACACTCCTGAGAGCAAGGGGCTTCCGTCCATCGAGGAACTTTCTGGTGAGGAGACCAAGAAGCCGGCCACTGAAGAGTCCGCTGTGTCTGCCGAGGCCAGGGCCGCAGAGACCAGAAAGATCCAGAAGGCGGTTCTCCGCAATTCCGGAGTGTGGATTCTGGCCCTTTCCAGCGCCTTTATGTATATGAGCCGCTATGCCATCAACGAATGGGGCACGATCTTCCTTCAGGAGACTTATGAATATGACCTCAAAGCCGCCGCCGCGATCATCGGCATCAACCCGATCTTCGGAGTGTTGGGAACGGTATTCTCCGGCTGGCTGTCCGACAAGGTGTTCAAAGGCGACAGGAAATATCCGGCCTTCACCGCCGGTGTCCTTGAGGCCATATCCCTCTACCTGTTCCTGTTCGGAGGCGGAAGCCACTTCACGCTGATTCTTTCGATGGTTCTGTTCGGAATAGCCATCGGTGTGCTGATCAGCTTCCTTGGCGGTCTGATGGCCATTGATCTTGTTCCGAGAAAAGCCGCCGGAGCCGCCCTCGGCATCGTCGGGGTAGCGTCCTACGCTGCCGCCGGCTTGCAGAACGTTGTCACCGGCCTTCTTCTGGACAACAACACCGTTGAGGTCGTGAACAAAATAGGAGAGACCGTGACGAAACACGATTTCACCTACGTAAGCTGGTTCTGGCTCGGCGCCGCCGTCATCTCCTTCCTCCTCCCGATGCTCAACTGGCGTCGCAAGCGGCAGGAGATATAGCGGAAACCATATTAGTCAATATTAAGAGAAGAGTGACCAAGATGCGTTTTTTGGTCACTCTTCTTTTTTCAATGAATGTATTTGACATTCTTCACACTAAATTCCGACCAGGTGTCGCATCAAAAAATCAGCCAACTCCTTTATCTTTGGTCATTGCGAATACTGAAGCGTACCTATCGGGCAACGTTTTCGCCACATAATGATTCCATAGGGTGTCACGTGACACTCTTCGGCAGCGAAATCACTCGAAAACGTCGCCGGAAGATCCGCGCCTACCGTGGCGGTGGCATTTCCCTTAGATAATGCTGCCGTCGTAGGTATTTTTGATATCGACGGGCGCGATATCGCTTCTTTACGCTTTTGTGGTCGTGTACAAAGACGATTCCACATATGTTAAGATTCATATGGTAAGCAGGCCTAAGAATACAAACGAATATTCTTGGATACTGTTCCGATTACGGAAACATATTCTTATCTTGCACGTCTTGACAGAATCTTTGGTATGATGAACAGGATAATATTCATAGTTGCATTACTGATAGGCTTGGTTGATTGTGACGCGCGGGTGAGGAATTGGTACGAAATCCGTTTTGACACTCCGACTTCGCTTAGGCTCTCTCCGGCTTGGAGTGGGGGAGAGGATCCGGAATGGGAATCTAAGTCGCTTCCTCTTGGGAACGGGAGCATCGGGGCTAACGTGTTCGGCTCGATTCAGGCTGAGCGTATCACACTCAACGAGAAGAGTCTTTGGCGGGGCGGTCCGGGCACTTCCGGGGGAGCGGAACATTATTGGGATGCCAACAAGGAGTCGGCAAGCGTGCTTCCTGAAATCCGCCGCGCTTTCGAGTCAGAGGATTATGACAAGGCGGCGGAACTGACCCGAAAGAATTTCAACGGGCTTGTGGCCTACGAAAGTTCGGAGGAAAAGGAATTCCGCTTCGGCAGTTACACGACCGCCGGGGAACTGAGAGTCTGGACTGGGATTGATTCGGCTTCTGTCTCTGATTATCACCGTGTTCTGTCACTCGACGATGCCTTGGCGAAAGTGAGTTTCAACAGCGGAGGTGTGAACTATGTAAGGGAATATTTCATCTCGTATCCGGCGAACGTGATGGTTATGCGGTTCCGTGCCGACCGTCCCGGGACACAGAATCTCAGGCTGGAATATTCACCAAATCCAACCGCGGACGGTAGCGTCAAGCCAGATGGAAAGGATGGCCTTGTATATTCAGGAAGATTGGACAACAATCAGATGGAGTACGCCGTCCGCATAAGGATGTCGGTCAAGGGAGGTTCATTTTCCAATAAGAATGGGGCTCTGGTGACATCTGGTGCGGATGAGGTGGTCTTCTATCTGTCCGCCGACACGGATTACAAGATGAATTATGAGCCTGATTTTGACGATCCGAAGGCTTACGTCGGAGTGAAGCCGTTGGAGACGACCGCTCAATGGATGAGCGCAGCGTTCGCGAAAGGCTACGACACCCTGTTGAGCGAGCATATTTCCGACTATTTCTCCTTGTTCGGACGGGTGGATTTGTCGCTGAAAGGAGATGCGGTGGATCTGCCAACACCTGAACGCCTTGCACGTTATCGCTCCGGTGCTTCCGATCTGGGACTGGAGGAACTCTATTACCAGTTTGGCCGCTATCTGCTGATCGCATCCTCCCGCCCCGGCAACCTTCCCGCCAATCTTCAAGGAATATGGCACAACGGCATTGATGGCCCGTGGCACGTGGACTACCACAACAACATCAACATCCAGATGAACTACTGGCCGTCCTGCTCCGCCAACCTGCCGGAATGCGCCGGGCCGCTTTTTGAATATGTCCGCTCGCTTGTGAGGCCGGGGGAGAGGGTGGCCCGTTCGTACTACGGAGCCAGTGGCTGGACCGCCTCGATCTCCGGAAACCCTTTCGGCTTCGCCTCTCCTTTGAGTTCCGAGGATATGACTTGGAATCTTTGTCCGATGGCCGGACCGTGGCTCGCCACACATCTGTGGGATTACTATGATTTTACCCGAGACACGACATTTCTCCGAGACACAGCTTATGAGATCCTCCGCTCAAGCGCCCGTTTCACTGTCGATTACCTTTGGCGTAAGCCGGACGGAACTTACACCGCGGCTCCGTCCACATCTCCGGAACACGGGCCTGTCGATGAGGGCACCACGTTCTCAAACGCCGTGGCCCGGGAGATTCTGCTGGACGCTGCCGCCGCGGCCGAGACCATCGGTCTGGATGAAGAGGAACGTTCCGAGTGGCTTTCTGTTGAAAGGGCTTTGCCTCCGTACAAGATAGGCCGTTTCGGTCAGTTGATGGAATGGTCACGGGACATAGACGATCCGGATGACCATCACAGGCACGTGAATCATCTGTTCGGACTCCATCCGGGACACACTCTGTCTCCATTGACGACTCCGGAGCTTGCCGAGGCCGCCAGAGTCACCCTGAATCACAGGGGAGACGGCGCCACGGGCTGGAGTATGGGTTGGAAACTGAACCAGTGGGCAAGGCTGTATGACGGAGACAGGGCCTACAAACTGTTCAGGAACCTTCTTGAGGACGGCACATTGGACAACTTGTGGGACAGCCATCCTCCGTTTCAGATCGACGGCAATTTCGGCGGCACCGCCGGAGTCACCGAGATGCTGTTGCAGAGTCACTTGGGATTCATCCACCTACTGCCCGCTCTCCCTTCCGTCTGGCCGGATGGCAAGGTCACCGGCCTTCTTGCCCGAGGCGGCTTCGAGGTCGATCTTGAATGGTCCGAAGGCAGACTGACAAAAGCTGTCATCCATTCACGCGCAGGCTCCAGATGTTCCCTCCGTTACGGTCAGACCTCCCTGAAATTCGACACAAAACAAGGAATGGCTTACCACATCACGTTCTGAACTGTGAATATATATTTATAATTAGACTTCGTAGTGAATATTTGATGCACGCGCATTGTTTGCTGAATATTATTTGATATATTTACAATCCCATTTCTGGATATCCTCGTTTCGATGATGAGGCGGCTTCATATTCATAGTGTATTATTGCTGACCGCGGAGCCGGGTCGGTGACGAACTTAATAAATATTCTTATGAACCACTTTCTCGGGAAAAGTATGGGGGTATTGTTTGCCGTGCTTTCGGCTTGTGCGATCCCCGCGTGCAAGACAGACCTTTCGGATGTCTGGAACTCCATTGACAACATCGATGACCGGTTGTCGCAGGTGGAGAAGAAAATCGAGGAGATGAACACGAACATTGACGCCTTGGGTAAGATCTGCGACGCGTTGGGTTCCAATGTCTCAGTCTCAAGTGTCACCCCACTTCAGGATGCCTCCGGCTACGAAATCGTCTTTTCGGACGGAACCAAGGCCACGATTCACGATGGCTCTGACGGCAAGGACGGGCATTCCCAAACTGTGTCGGTCGCTTATGACCAGACTACAGGCTGCTATTATTGGACTGTCGATGGGGAGCCACTTCTGGATGCTTCCGGGAACAAGGTGAAGGCCAATGGGATAGATGCTGAGCTTCCTCGTCTTTCTTCAGGGGCTTCATTGGGAGAGTCTTATGTTCAGGACGCGACTTACATCTCTGTTGACGGTGGAAAGACTTGGATGCGGATTTCCGGTGAGAACGGGGTCTCGTTCTTTGAGAGTGTCAAGGCTGATGAGGCTTCTTCAAAGGTCACTATGGTCCTGTCCGACGGAACAGTACTTGAGATACCGTTCGTCAAGGATTTTATGTTCGCCTTTGCCGAGTCTGAGGTCAAGGTAGCCTATGGCGCCGAGGTTGAGGTCCAGGTGACCCGGAAAGGAGTGGTTACTTCCCAGATTGTGAAGCCTGATGGCTGGAAGGTCTCCTTGAAGGATGACGCTGTGATTGTCAAGGCACCGTCTCTGGCCAATGATTTCGCCGAGACTGAAGGTGATGTGGCTGTCATCGCGGTCTCCAAAAGCGGTTTCACAGTCATCTCCAAACTGAAAGTGAGTGTTCTTGAGGCGTCCCTTTCCACTGAGGCCGAGGCCGGTTTGGGAGAGGTTACCGTTAAATATGTTCCTAACGACGCGGTCTCAACCTATCGGGTGTACGAAAGAGTGTTCACAGCCGAAGAGGCCGCGGCTATAACGGATGATTCGGCCGAGGAAAAACTGAAGGATGAGAAGTTTTCAGAATATTCCACCGGGCAGAGTGTGACTTTGACCGTTCCGGACACTTTCGCCGTCGGATCTGACGCCGTTGTCTTTGCGGTCGCTTATAATCAGAAGAAACAGGCCGGCGCTGTCGTTCGTTGCGCATTCAAGGTGGGCGGTCCTCAGGTAGGAATCAGTCTTGTGAAAGCGCATTGTACCTCGCTTGAGACACAGACCGAACCTAACGGGTTCACGAACTATTATTTCCAGTGGGTCGGAAAGACTTCTGTGGCGGAGTCGTTCGATGGAAATGCCGCCGAGGATGTGGCCGGTTTTGTAAAATACCTTTCCGGCAAGCCGGATGGAACGGTCGCGGCCCTTTGGTCCAGGAAGGCTGAGGAAAGAACCTGGAAGAACCTTGACGCGAGCACGGAATATTCCTTTGTTTGCGTGCCGGTCACGAAGAAGAACAGTGTGATCCCGACAGGGGCGATGACAAGATTGGATATGAGGACATTGTCAGAGGACGAGATTCCTCTTCCGGTGGTGACGGCCGAAGTGACAAGCTCCAACTGGCTTTACACGACGGTTAAGTACACGATGAATGACGCGGTGACCAAACTTTACTGCATAGCGATCTCCCAAAAGGAATGGGCTGAGTATCAGGCGGAACATCCTGGCGAGGATCCTAAGGAGACCGTGAAGGCAAACGGTAAGCCGTACTCGTACGAGGGTGCGGAGAGGGTTTCGACCTGGGCGACCCAGAAGGAGACTCCTATCTACATTCTGGCTGTTGCGGAGAACGAGGTCGGAAAATTCTCCGATCTCGTTCAGGTCCCTTACACGACACCTTCCTATGTCAAGGGTAAGGCTACTGTTGACATCGCGGTTTCCGATGTCAAAGCGACCACGGCTCATTCCGTCTGCACCCCTTCTTCCGATGCCGCATATTATCTGATGAAACACGCCAATGACACGCAGTGGAGTGTGATCGACCAGCAGGAGCAGGGTGGAATCTATGAATATGTCTGCCGCAACGGCTACAAACTCAAAGCCACGGATATCTACGATTGGACCGGACTTGTGGTGGATACCGATTACACGATTTATTGTGTGGCGGTGGATCAGGACGGCAACTACGGTGAGCTGGCACAGGCGAAATTCCGCACGGAGGAGGAAGAGGGTGAGGACTCTCCTGAATATAGCCGTTTCATCGGAACGTGGACGATGTCGTACACTGACTACCTGACGGGCAAGACTGGTTCGATGCCGATTCAGATCAGCCGTAAGACCACGGGTAAATCATTCTATGTGAGTGGGTTGATGACTCCGGATTTTGTAACCCGCTACAGCATAGCAGATGCTTCGATTGTAGCTCCGTTCTTGGACGGCAAGATTCTTCTGAACGCGGCGACATCTGTCAAGGATGCGGGAGAGTCGGCAAAGAAGGTTGGCCGAGACTACAAATTCTGCGGTTTCACGAAAGGTTCTGACTTAGATGAGCCAACGGTGTTCTTCAGACCTATAGCAGGACTTGTCGGCACATATTCTGACGGAAAGATTGAATTCGCTGACAACGGTGCGGTCGGAGGCCCGTACGCTCTCCAAGGGTATTGCTGGGTTGCCTTTGATTCGGATGGCAATCCTGTAGGCCGGGCTGACGCTGTGATCCCGGTCAACATCTCTTTCGAGAAATCAGCTCAGACGGCTTCCGTTGCCGCTAAAAACGGTGCGGAAACGTCCGGCCGCACTATAGTGGACCGGACAAATGGGACTGATCCGGGAAGTCTGACGCTTTTCGGATTTGGCGTGGAATAATCATCCGTCTTTTCGGAATTAAAAACAATGCGCTCCCCGTCGTGAATTCGGCAGGGAGCGCGTTGTCTATTTTGGTCAGGAACGACCGAATCGCCAGGCGAGGAGATTGACCAGATTCTCATCGAACTCCTTTCTCCAGACTCTCTGGCAGGATGTGATGTCAAGATATTCATTCCGCAGGCCGCTGTGGTCGAAAGTGAGGCCGAGCGAAGGATCTTCGGCGACCATATTCCTGACTTTTGTGTACATCTCCAGAAATCTGGCTCTCAGCGGGCCGCAGAGGATGAAACCCTCGTCGCAGTCGGACCAGTTGATGTCACTGCCGGAAGTGCAGACGCTTGCGGCCTCGATGTACTGCTTGAGCGCCAGAAATGTGAGGCCTGATTCATTCATAAAGTTTCCGTATTCCTCCCTTGCGAAGCTGAGCGCAAGGATGAAAGGGACTTCCTCTCCGGCCTTGTGGCGTTTATAGACCGTGCTCTCAAAGCTTTTGATCCTGTCGAGATACTCTTCGGACATTTCCTTGATCAGGTCAAGGCTCATCTTCACGTTTCCGCCTTCGGTCCAGGCGACAAGCTGGCATTTGTTGTTGTTCATACGCACTAAATATATCAAAGAACATAATCAATGGTTGACAAGGCGCGCCGGCCAACCACATAATCCCGGCCACCCGATCCATCGTCAGGGCACAATATACCCTTCATTGGACCTTCGTCCGGTTCTTTGTGCGTATGTAAGGGAAATTATTGTCAGTGCATATCGCAAGTGATTACACCGCAAATGTAGTGAATATTTTCCATAATTCGCAAGAATATT
Source organism: Bacteroidaceae bacterium (assembly GCA_963660255.1). Taxonomy (GTDB): domain Bacteria; phylum Bacteroidota; class Bacteroidia; order Bacteroidales; family UBA932; genus Cryptobacteroides. Next base: position 10,138 of record CAVKYA010000001.1, read on the forward strand.
CAGAAATATTCCTGAATGTCATCTTTTCATCTGAGAATATATGAAAAATCCCGCGAACGTATGTGCGTCCACGGGAATACCTTGATTAAGTAACCGTTATTGCTTTTCTGGTCGCAGGACCGAAGGAATGGCAACTTTGAAAATCGGCTTATTACTCGTCCTTTGCAGGAGCGATGGCTGACCAGACAACGGCGCTGAGGGCTCCGCCGCAGAGAGGGGCGACGATGAATACCCAGAGATCCTTGAGGGCCTGTCCGCCGGCGAAGAGAGCCGGACCGATGGAACGTGCCGGGTTCACGGACGTGCCGGTGAGCCTGATGCACACGAGGTGGATGAGGATGAGGGACAGACCGATGGCGAGACCTGCGAAATTGCCGGCTCCAACCTTGCTGTCAGTTGTTCCGAGAACCACGAAAACGAACAGGAATGTGGCGATGAACTCAACAAGGAAAGCTCCGCCGGCTCCGCCAGCGTTGGCGACTGCGTTTGTTCCGAGACCTCCGGTGAGGTCAGGGGCGGCCACAACCTTGGTGAGAAGGAGAAGGATGGCTCCGGCGATGACGGCACCGATGACCTGACCGATCCAGTAACCGAGAGCGTCCTTCCAGGTCATACGGCCGGAAAGGGCCACTCCAAGTGTGATGGCAGGATTGATGTGGCAGCCGGAGATGCCTCCGATTGTGTAGGCCATAGCGACGACGGAAAGACCGAAAGCGACGGCCGTGCCGACAACTCCGGCGGCCGTGTTGCAGCCGAGGAACATTGCCGTTCCGCAGCCAAGAAGTGTCAGAACCATTGTTCCGATGCACTCAGCGATGTACTTTTTCATAATATCAAAAATTAAAAGTTCTCGTTTTGTACCGCTAAATTACAAAATAATCATTGGATATCGTTGATTTTTCCTAAATTTACAAACAGTAAGAAAACGTTTTTGCTTATATATTATATATGGAGACACACGTTGTTATTATGGCGGGAGGCGTCGGCAGCAGACTTTGGCCGGTAAGCACTCCTGAAAGGCCCAAGCAGTTCATCGACCTGCTTGGAATAGGAAAGACGATGATTCAGTTGACGGTTGACCGGTTCCAGCCGGTCTGCGACCTGAAGAATTTCTGGGTTGTCACGTCAGAGGCATATGTGGAGATAGTGAAAGAGCAGCTCCCGAACATCCAGGCCGGACATATTCTTGCGGAGCCGGAGCCTCGCAACACCGCTCCGTGCATAGCGTACGCCTGCTGGAAGATCTCCTCTGTCTGTCCGGACGCCAACATTGTCGTGACACCGGCGGATGCGTTGATATTAAACGAGCAGAGATTCTCGAATATAATCCGCAAGGCTCTGAATTTCACGGCCGAAGGTGGCCGGATTGTGACCGTCGGCATCGAACCGACACGCCCTGAGACCGGCTACGGGTACATATTCGCTGAAGAAAATCGTCCAGAGGAGGTGGTGAAGGTGCGGGAGTTCAAGGAAAAGCCTGACCTTGCGACGGCCAAGGAATATCTTGCCGCGGGCACCTACTTCTGGAACGCTGGAATATTCGTATGGAGCGCCTCGACCATTGTCTCGCAGATGAGGGCGCACGCCCCTCAGATCGCGGACGTGATGGACAGAATCGCAGTGTCATTCGGGACTGATAAAGAGAATGAGACCGTCAGGGAACTCTTCCCGACCTGCGAGAAGATCTCCATCGACTATGCTGTGATGGAGAAATCCGATGAAATTTATGTCATTGAGGGTGATCTGGGATGGTCCGACCTCGGCAGCTACAGTTCCGTGAAGGCGCATATTCCTTCACCTGATGACGATCCTGTGCCGGATGGCTGCGCCGCTGATTCCGCTTGCGAAGGGAACAAGGCGGTGGGCAAGGATGTCCGTCTCTTTGACTGCGACGGCTGCATTGTCCACGCGGAGGATGCCGGAACGGTTATAGTCAAAGGTCTTGAGGGGTATATTGTGGCGGTCAAGGGCGGCAATGTGCTCGTCTGTCCGCTCGCTGATGAACAGAGGATAAAGGAATATTCTGGCAAGAGGTAGGCTTTTGTATGAGGTACGTTTTTATCGTCCAGGGAGAGGGGAGGGGACACTTGACCCAGGCTATCTCTATGGAAAGGCTTCTGCGTGAGAACGGACACGAGGTCGCCGCCGTGCTGGTCGGCAAGAGTCCGGCCCGAAGGTTGCCGTCATTTTTCGCCGAGACCATCCAAGCCCCGGTCGAGATGTTCGAGAGCTTCAATTTCGTGCCTTCCGCCTCGAACCGCAAGGCGAGTTCGCTGAAGACAGGTCTGTATAATGTGCTGCACATCGCTGGTTTTGTGCCGTCCATCCGGTTCATCTCGCAGAGGTTGAAGGATTTGAGGCCAGATGTCGTGGTCAATTTCTACGACATTCTCGGAACCCTCGGCTACCGTTTCAGCCGCCTCAAGTCCCCGATGGTCTGCCTTGGCCACCAGTTCCTCTTCCTTCATAAAGACTTCAAATTCCCTTCTTCCGGCTATTCAGGCCACTACGCCCTGAACTTTTTCACGAATATGGTCGCGTGGGGCGCTGCAAAGATTCTCGCGCTCAGTTTCAGACCGATGCCTGACGACACTAAGCGAAAGATAAAGGTCGTTCCGCCGCTTCTGCGTCCGGAAGTGCTTTGTTTACGTCGGGCTGACGGCTCCGATGATTCGGCTGTACGTGACGGCGGGTATATTCACGGATATATGCTGAACTCCGGATTCTCTCAGGATGTTCTTGAGTGGCATTCCGCCCATCAGGATGTTCCGCTGCGCTTTTTCTGGGACAGGGTTGACGAGGCTCCGGTGAAGGTGGTGGATGAGACTCTTTCCTTCTATTATCTGAACGACGAGGAGTTCCTGCGCCAGATGGCCGGTTGCCACGCCTATGCTTCCACGGCTGGCTTCGAGTCCGTCTGTGAGGCAATGTACTTGGGCAAGCCTTTGCTGATGGTGCCGTCGCACATCGAGCAGAAATGCAACGCGTATGACGCCACGGAAGGGTATCGGATGGTTTCCGAGGTGGCTGACGGGGATGAGCCTGTTCCTTGCCCGGCTGTGACTTCGGACCGTTTTGATCTGGATCTGTTGCTGCACTTTGCTGATAATGAGTTTGTAGCGGACAAATCTTTCCCTCAGTGGGCTCGGTCAGCTGATTCGGTCTTCTTGAAGGAACTAACTTTTTTGTAAAATTTTCTCAAAAATATTTGGAGAATTCATCTGAATGCCCTACCTTTGCAATCCCAATCAGGAAGACCACTTCTTGAAAAGGTTGGAAAGATTCGTTAGCTCAGTTGGTAGAGCACAACACTTTTAATGTTGGGGTCTCGGGTTCGAGCCCCGAACGGATCACAAAAGGAGCTTCGCTTCTTTCCAGAGCAAAGGCCAAGGCCGCCGCTCAAGACATAATGCTTTGCTAGCTCAGTTGGTAGAGCAACTGACTCTTAATCAGTGGGTCTAGGGTTCGAGTCCCTAGCAGAGCACAGAAAAGACTTCGGACATTGTCTGGAGTCTTTTTTGTTTATGTTGCCTCGATGGTCACTTCGGCAGGCTCAGTGACCGACTTTGAGTTTTGGACTTGACTCTGCTTCGGTCACTGAGCCTGTCGAAGTGCCGAAGTTTTGATATATGATAGAATTATGGACAGATTTGAGAAATACGAGAGTGATCTGGTTGACAGATTGGTGGAGTTGTGCACGGCCAGAGGACTGATGGACGGGATGCTGCTGAGCAGCCCGGACATCACGGCGAGATGGGAACCGATAGCTTTGGAATATTCCGGCGACGCGGTCAGGGAGTTCAACGCCTACCCGGAGGTCGTGCTGGCCTGGACGGCCTACATCGGGATGGCTGTGGCCTGCTGGTGGGACAAGGATTGGGTCCGGTACAAAGACCAGGGATATTCATCACTTGTCGGGGCAAGAGGATTCGATGACTTGGACGAGCACGTGACCAGAGATATTCTTAAACATCCTTTGAATTCGAAGGAGGCGGCGGAGATCGCGAAGAACCTCGCCTTTCTGGCCGGGGACGCATATTCATTTATGATGAGGCAGGGAGCCGAGCCGCAGAGTGTGGACGCTTTCAATATATTCCGCCATACCCTTTCGGCTATGTACCGTGTCGGGGCTGCGATTGAGCTCAAAGCCTTGCGCTACAGGATGGAGAAGGTTTAGGGAACTTGATGTACGTCGCGTCTAAAACTGATAAAGGCTGACCTTTTGAAGGCCAGCCTTTATAATGTCCGGTCAGAGCCGGAGATATGTCTTTGGGGTTACTGCTTGACGAAGAGGGAAGCGAAACCGAACATATCCGGATCGAACTTGGTCCAACCGTCAGCCCACATCTCGCCGAATGGCGGCTCGTTGTAATCACGAAACTCTAAAGTCATTCCATCATCATTAAGACTGAAAACAATAACGGCTTCGCCAAGTTTCTCGGTGTCTGCGCTGAATGCCCTGTTGGCGGACGACAGCTTGTAGTAGGTGTTTACTTGGTAGGCATAGCCATTGGCTTCGGTCACGAACTGGTTGTTGTCCAAAGCTGTGTATTTTCCGAGTGTGATGGCGTTCGACGTGGTGTTCGTCGGCTCGGAGAGTGTGACTGTGGCTTTCCTGAAGAAATTGTTGAAGTCTCCGTTTCCGCCAGGTGTCACTGTTACGGAACCGTCAGATTCCTTGGCGAATGTAAGGGTGAATCCGTCATTATGGGTAGGGAGGGCTTCAGGAGCATCTCCCATATCGGAAAACCAAGAGTTTAGTTCGTCAAGGTCATAGACCTTGCTGAATTTCCAGGTTCCGATAAGCTTGTCAGGAGTCTGGAGTCCACGCACAGCGAGGGAGGCAGAGCCGTTGTCCCCGGCGATGAACCTGGAGTCCTCATCCGAATTAATGGAAAGGATGGCGGCCTTGTCGTCAGAGTAGTTCGTAGGGACTGTGAACTTTACTGTGGCGGATGTGCTTCCAGCCTTAAGCACGGCGTATGGCGCCAATGCGGGGGATGTTTTGGTTTCAGTCTCTGTCGGGACGAATTGGAGATCCGCGGCGCCTTCGCCGGTAAGAGTGAGCGGAATCACGATGTCCTTGTCAGAGCTGAAATCCTTGCCGGAGACTGTCCCTGTCACTTTGATGGTCGCTACGTAACTTTCAAGCACATAGCCTCTGGCCATACTGAATGAGCAGACAAGCGCTTCCTGGGCGTCAGGGGCGACAACGGACACGGTTCTCGTGCCAAGATCATAGCCGGCTGGAGCTGTTAATGAAAGGCTGATCTGCTTGCCTTCGGTGAGCGCCAGATTGGTGATTGTTATGGAACCGGATGTCTCTCCGGCGGCGATGGTCACAGACTGCGCTGAGGCTTCATATTCCTTCCCGGCCTCGGCTTCACCGCTGAAAACAATAGGAACAGTCACAGAGGAGGCCGCCGGTTCGTTTGTCGTGACGAAGACATCCACGCTTCCTTTCTCATAGACCGTGTAAAGACTCTTCGCAAACTCGATTGTAGGCTTGTCATCCTTCTGGCAGGATGAGATTGTCACGGCCGCCGCGGCAGCCGCCACAAATGTCAGAAATCTTCTAAACATACTGCAATAAATTAACAAAACTACTATAATACACTACTGTTTCTATCGTATAAAGCATCGATGGCTTTCAAATGTTAACGTCATTCGCTCTCGCCAGCACTGATGGCTGCCTCATACTCGGCCTTGATGGCCTTGACTTCCTCCCTTTCCGCCGCCGTAGGGATTTCCCCTTTCGGTTTGATATAGCTTTTTGAGGCGTCGGAAGTCTTTGGCGGAAGTTCGTTATAGGAACATCCACAAAGGGTTGTGCCGACAAAAACGGCGACTAATATAGCAAATATATTTCTTTTTGTATTCATAATGCTTGAAAAATGTAAGTCGTGCCTAATAAACGTAGCCTGGGTTCTGCTCCAGTTCCGGGTTCAAATCCACGTCCGACTTCGAGATCGGAGATGTGTAGAGATACTCTTTCGTGGTGTATTTCAGTCCGTTGCTGATCACCCACCACTCGGGACGGCCGTTGCGTTTGAGCTCATACCAGCGGTCTCCTTCCATATAGAGTTCCTTGCGCCTTTCATCGAAAATGACCTGAAGCATAGGGGTGATGGCCTTGCCGGTGCAGTCCACCACGATTCTGTCACCCGGGCGCACTTCCGGAAGCGTGGCCAAAGTCAGGTCAGTGACCTCCTCGATCCTGTTCCGGCGCAGCTCGTTCAACCATTTGAGAGCGGAGGCGTTGTCTCCTTTGTGGTAATAAGCTTCTGAGAGCATCAGCACGATCTCGGAAAGGCGGACCTTGCATTCAGGAGTCTTGACGTTCATCCTCTTTTTGTCAAAACTGGCGGCGTAGCGGATGTCCTTCTCCGGATTCTCGCCGAACAGTTTGATTAGCTTGGCGCTTGCCGGTCTGGATGCCAGATAGCCTTTAGTGTAGCTGAAGTACCAGTCCAACTCGCTGGAGTTATTGATGTGTGAGCGGACAAGCACCTCTCCCTTGGTGTCATACTGGGCGTTGATCATCCCGGCATATTCAGAAATAGGAGTCAGCGAGATTCCACTGTGGGCGATGATGTCCTCGCAGAGGGAGACCACGCTGTCCCATTTCTGGCACCAGAACTCCAGTTTCGCCTCGTAGGCCTTGATGATCCATTCCGTGAATATGTACTTAGGGTCTGTCGGATTCAGAGCCACGGCATTCTCGAACTGTGCCTTGGCATAGTCGTAGGTCTGGCGGATCGTGCCGCGCGTCGGCTTGTCATTGATGTTGAACTTGTCAACTATAGGAATGCCAGGCAATTCATCGGCTTTGGAATCGCTCCACGGTTGGCAGAACTCCCTCAGCAGGTTGTAATAGACGATCCCTTTCATTGAATATGCCGCCGAAAGCGCTCCGCGCGCGATGTCAGAGGTCCGGTCTTTCATATTCTCAATCACGATGTTGCAGTCCCTTACGACCTTCCAGCTTTCCTCGTAGGCTCTCTGGCGGCTGTCGATCTCCTCCCCGGCGAAGAATGTCAGGTTAGCACTCGTGCGGATGTTCGCGTCAAGGTTGTCGGCGCATCCCTCAAGATGCTTGATCGCGTCCATATTCCCGATGACATATTCATCGCCGCCGCCCTCGATGTCGCGCAGCAGGTTGTGGATGATCGCGGTGAACTCCTCATCGGTCTCCGGGATGACCTCGCCCTGCGGCTGGACGTTCAGATAATTCCCGCAGCCGCTGACAACGGCCAAGACGGCGAGCGAGGTTAATATATTCATTAATATTTTTCTCATATTCATTGCTTTAGAATTCGATGTTGATTCCTCCTGAGACGCTTCTGGTGGTAGGATAGGTCGCTCCCGGGATCTCCGGGTCCATTCCGTCGTAGCCGGTGAACGTGAAGAAGTTGTTCATCGAGACGTTGAAGCTCAAGCCTCTCATCCTCAGTTTCTTCACCGCTTCGGAAGGGAGCGAGTATGTCAGGATGATGGATTTGATGCGAACGTAGGAGTTGTTCTTCAGATAGACCGCGTCGATGATGCTGGAGTCCATCGGGTTGTAGGACGAGAAGTTGTACTTAGCGTCGTAGTAGTCGTAGATGCGAGGATATTTAACCCCGGTCGTGTGGTCGGGGGTCCATCTGTTCGTCCTGTCCTTCTCCACGTTGAGGTGGTTGCCGTACAGGTCGCTGAACTGGGACTGGACGGTCTCCGTGCTGACTCCGCTGTGGGAGGTGTTGCTGTAGCTGGCCGGGTAACGCATCTTCTCGTAGGTCTTCGAGCCGAGGGAGAACATTCCGCTGACGCTCAGTTTCAATTGCTTCCACGATGCGGAGAGGTTGAATCCGCCGGTGTAAGGGGCGATCGTCGTGCCGAGATAGTAGCGGTAGTTGTCCGGCTTGTTGAGGTCGGTGGCGGTCGCTATCTGGGCGTCCGGACGCAGCTTGAACTGGTAGAGACCAGTGTCTGACGCTATCCCTGAATATTTTCCGCTGAATATCGCCCCGGTAGGGTAGCCCTCCACATAGCGGTCCTTGGACGTGATGCCGCTTGTGGAGACCGGGTTGTATTTCAGAACCTTGTTGTAGTTGTAGGCGAAGTTGACGGCCGCGCTGACGGTCCAATCCTTTTTCTGGAGGAGTTTGCCGTTCACTGTGACCTCCACACCGTTGTTCATTATGTCAGCTGCATTGAAATAAACGTAGGTGAATCCGGTCGTGCTCTGGACAGGGGAGGATGTGACCACGTCCGTGCTGAGGCGGTAGTAATATTCAGTGTTCACGGTCAGCCTGTCCTTCCAGAGACCGAAGTCAAGGCCAACTTTCGCGTCACGAGTCTTTTCCCAGCCGAGATCCGGGTTAGGCGCTGACGGGATGGTTCCGAGGTTGAATGTCTCGTCCCCGAAGTAACGGTACTGCTGCTGAAGATATTGCATCACAAGGAGATGCGAGGTGCTGGTGTTCACGTCGCCCGTGAATCCGTAGGCGGCCCGCAATGTGGCGTGTGAGACCGCCGGAATATTCTTCATCCAGCTTTCTTCACCCATATGCCACGCCGCTCCCGCGCTCCAGGTCGGGTTGAACTGCCGGTTGCTACCGAAGTTAGAGCTTCCATCGGTACGGAACGAGGCGTTGAGGACGATAGTCTTGCCGAGATAGTAGTCGGCGGATGCGTAGAAAGAGGCGTAGCGGGTCTTGCTGAAATATTCCCCGTTCAGTTTCTCCACCTCCCTCAACCATTCGTCCTGAGGGCCGCTGATGCTCGGCAGCGAGGTGGTCCCGGTCTTCGGATCGTAGTTGTAGCGCTTTGTGAATATCGTGTTGGCATCCGAGCCTCTCAACTCCGCTCCGGCCAGCACATTGACTGTGTGGAGTTCCCCAAAGGTCTTGTTGAAAGCGAAGTGGCCGCGGACGACATAGCTGTTCCGGTTCGTCCTGTTTTGGGAGATGCTTCCGTAGAGATTTGTCTGCGAGCGGTCGTCGCTTCCCAGCCTGTCACGGAAGGCCGTGTAGGTGTCCTTGTCCACAATCTTGTCGGTGGAATTGTTGGCGAATGAATATGATGCCAGCCCGACGAAGTGCAGCGGTTCGGCGATCTTGAAGTCAACCTGTGTCCTGAACGTTCCGTTGGTGTTCTTGGTGGAGCTGTAGTTGGAGTCCAGCTCGCGCAGGAGGCTGAATCCGTTCTTTGGCATCACCTGCTCGACACCACGGCCATTGTAGTAACCGAGGGTGAACCAGGTGTTGTCGGCGGCGTATGAGCCGTCATCGTTGTATGCCTTCTCGTACGGATTGGAGAAGTAGGCGTAGTAGAACGGATCAACACTTGAATATGGCATCCTGGATTCCTGCCTTGCGGCCTCCATTCCGATGTCTATGCGGACCCAGTCCACAGGCTTGAGTGTCATCTTCGAGTTGATGTTGTACCTTCTGTAACTGTTGTGGATCAGCATTCCGTCCTCGTCGTTGACTCCGAGCGCGACATAATAGGTGTTCTTGTCCGAGCCACCGCTGAGTGAAAGGTGATGCCCCTGCGAGAATGCGTTCCGGAACAGGAGATTGTACCAGTTGGTGTCGTTCCCTCTTAATGACGCTATGTACGCGTCCTGTGCCGCTGTGTCGCCTTTGAACTTCGCGAAGTCACCGGCTCCGGATCTTATCTGGCCGACAATCCCGACCACCGGATAGACTATCGTATTGTCTGTCAACGATTCCCCGTACTTGCTTGCCGAGAACTCGTTCCAAAGCTCGTCTTCCCACGCCAGTTTCTCCGCCGAGTTCATCAGGTTCAATGTCCTCTGCGGCTTGATCGACATCGTGAACGTGTTGTTGTAGTTTATCCTCATCCTTCCGGCCTCGCCTTTCTTGGTGGTCACGACGATGACACCGTTGGCCGCCCTGGATCCGTAGATGGCCGCCGCGGCTGCGTCCTTCAGGATGGTGATGCTCTCGATGTCGTTAGGGTTGATGTTGCCGATGCCGTTCACGAATATGTCGTCGAAGCCTCCGGTGGCGAGCTGCTCGGAACTGAGGCTCGGGGAGTCGCTCTGCATCGGCACTCCGTCCACCACCCAGAGCGGCTGGCTGGTCCCCGAGAGGTTGTTCGCACCTCTGATCCGGATTCTTGACTGGGTTCCCGGCTGTCCGGATGTCGCGGAGACCGCCACGCCGGCGACCTCGCCCTGCATCAACGCATCGACCGACGAGACGGCCTTTGCCTCGAACTTGTCTGAACCTATGACCGCCACGGAGCCGGTTATCCTTTTGACCGTTGTTTGTGCGTATCCGGTTACGACAACCTGATCCAGCTGTGTGCTTTCCCATTCCATCACGATTGTGATGTTCTCTGTCTTGCCCGGAATTATCTTATAGACAACGTCTTTCATTCCGACCGAGGAGAACAGCACGGATTCCGTGCCGGTCGGTACCTTGAAACTGAACTTTCCGTCCAGATCCGTGGTCGTGCCCGTGGCCTTCTTCTGCATCGAGATTATCCCCGCCCCGATCACCGGCGCACCGTCCGTGTCCACAACCTTTCCGGAAAGTGTGATCCCCTGCGCCGCAGCCGTCACTTGTGTCAGCAAAATGACCACGATCCAAATCACGCATCTTCCAAGTTTGGATAGAAACTCAATCATATCTTGTACTTTTTATTTAGACAAAGTTATGCATTCGTCTTTATGTCACTTTGACAGTAAGTGACGTAAAGATACAAATGTACAAAATTGCTGATAAATCTGTACAGGTGAATCGGTTTATGAAAACGTGTTTTTCATCAGAGCCACGCTTATGTCCGCGATAAGGTGGAACAGGACATTCGCCATCACTGCTTCTTGATGTAGTCCTTAGGCCTGATGCCGAACTGGGAGGTGAAGCATCTTGTAAAATAGGACAGGTTGCTGAATCCTACCATATAGCAGACCTCGTTGATCCTGTAGGATCCGCTTTGCAGCATCTGGGCGGCGGTCTTCAGACGGATCAGTTTGATGTAGTCGTTCGGTGTGGCGCCGAGCAGACCTTTGAGTTTCCTTTGGAGGCTTGAGCGGCTGACGGCCATCTCCTTGGCCAGCTGGTCCACCGAGAAGTCCTCGTTGGTCAGGTTCTCCTTGATTATGGCGTTGAGGTTGGAGATCCACTCGGAATCATCGTTCTTGATGTTCTCCCCCTCGATCGTGGCACCAGGGTCGGAAGCGAAATGCAGGTAAAGCGCCTTTCGGTTCTCGATCAAACCGTTCACGGTAGCCTTTATGTAGCTGATGGAGAACGGTTTCTCGATGAACGCGTCAGCTCCGCAGCGCATAGCCTTTATCTTCGAGTCCGTGGAATCCAGTGCGGACAGCATAATTACAGGAATATGACAGAGCATCGCATCCTCCCTTATCTTTTGCAGAAGCCCGTAGCCATCCATCTCCGGCATCATTATGTCAGTGATGACCACATCGCAGTTGTATTGCGCCAATGTCTCCAGAGCCTCGGCACCGTTTCCGGCCGACAGGACAGAGAACGATTGCCTTAGGTTGCGCACAAGATATTCCCTGACATCACCGGAGTCTTCAACGACAAGGATGGTCGTAGAGTTACCACCCTCTGTCTCTTCCTGGCGGGAGGCCTCGTCATCGGCCGGAATCACCGGAATCTCAACGACCATTCCGCAGCCGGTCTCGGAATCCGAGACGTACACCCTTCCATCAAGCTTGTCCACAAGCAGCTTGACAAGACTGAGACCTATCCCGAATCCTTTCTTGCCGCCGGAGGCCTGGAAGAATGGCTCGAATATTTTCTTCTTGTACTCCGGTTGGATTCCCGGTCCATCATTCCAGACTTCCATTCTGAACATATCCTTCCCGTCATTCCTGAATTCGTCAAGATTCACGCAAATGGATGATGACGCGAATTTCAATGAATTCTCAAGAAGGTTGCCGATGATCTTGCTGAGCGCGTCCGTGCTCAGTCTGCCGACAAGTGGGCGTTCAGGAGCGTTGACCGTGATATGTACAGCTCCTTTTTTGCTGAATCTGTCCACAATGTCCGTGACAACCGCCTTAAGGTCAAGGTTCTCGGAACTGAGCACTATGTCTCCGCTGTCTATCTTCCTGAAGTCCAGTAGCTGGCAAACCAGTTCCAGAAGACGGTCTATGTTCTTTTTCATTATCTCCAGATCCGTCTCGGTGTCCTCATCCCATTTTTTCCGTTCGAGGATGTCTTCCATCGGGGATTTGACAAGTGACAGAGGGGTCTTGATTTCGTGGGCGACTTGCGTGAAGAAGACCATTTTCTCATCATTCATCTCTTTCTGGCGCTTCTCAAGCTGCCGCTTGTGCAACAGCATCCCTGTTCCGTAGATGATTGACAGAAGGATCAGAATGTACAGAATCTTTGCCCAGACCGTCAAATAAACCGGAGGGTCGATGTAGATTGTCAGAGATGCTGTGCCGTCGCTCCAGTAACCGTTGTTGTTCCGTCCGCGGGCTATGAATGTGTATTTGCCTGGCGACAGCCTTGCGAAGGAAACTTTCGAGGAGTTTGTGGTTATCCAGCTGTTGTTCAAGCCTTTCATCTGCCAGGAGAAACTGTTGTGGTCCGGAGACGAGAAACTCAGACAGTCCACGTTGATGTCAAAACTGGCCGCGTTGTACGGAAGCCTTATCCGTCCGGCTGGCTGATGGAACTTCCTCTTGGTCATAGTCTTGCTGCCTGGTATTATGTCATAGACCTCGACGGATGATATAACCGTGCCCGGTCTGACAGTGTTCTTTGGGAGGTCGAACGGGTTGAAACCGTTGAAGCCGTTCACTCCTCCGAAATACATAGCCCCGTCTCTTGTCCTTAGCGAGGACCTATAATTGAACTGGCTGCTCTGCAGTCCGTCCTCGGCCGTGTAGGTGCTGATATAATGGGTCGTCGGGTTATAGCGGACAATCCCGATGTTGGATGACAGCCACAGGTTGCCGCTGCCGTCTTCCAGCACCCCGTAGTAGATGCTTTCTGGCAATCCCTCCGAGGATCCGTAGTTCGTGAACTTGTCGGTCACCGGATCGTACTTGGTGATTCCATTCCTTTCTCCGCAGAACCATACGGCTCCGCTTTCCCCGATGTTGACCTTCGTGTATTTCAGATCCGTCGGCAAGTCTGTCCGGCCTTCCTCCGGCCTGAAGCAGATCCATTTCCCGTCCCGCGCAGTGAGCCGGAATATTCCGTGGTCTCTTGTCGGTGCCCAGATGTTTCCGCCGCTGTCCTCGGCAAGGTCCCCGATGAACATTTCCTCCAGTTCATTGACTCTGGAGAATCGTCCTGTCTTTTCGTCCAGAACGCAGAGGCCAGACATAGTGCCGATGAAAAGCCGCCCGTCCCTTGATTTCAGTATGGAATAGACATAGTCATTGCACAGTGAGGTTGGGTCTGAAGGTATGTTGCTGAAATTGCGGATGCTTCCAGTCTTGAGGTCCAGGCAGTCAAGCCCTTTGGAGAATGTCCCGATCCAGAGTCTGTCTCCGTCCAGCAGCAAGGCGTGGATGTTGTCGTGTGTCTTGACACCTTTGTCAATCAGGGTGGAAGACTGGGTGTCGAAGTAATGCAGTCCTCCGTTCTCGGTGGCTATCCAAAGATTTCCGGACTTGTCCTCGCACATCTCGCTCACGGCATAGCCGGGAAGGAACCAGCAGATCTTGCTCTGGATCGCCGACTGGTAGCTTGCGCCATAGAAATATGTCCCGATCCATAGGCCTTTCTCCCTGTCCTCGCAGAATGTATAGACACTCTCGTTTCCAAGCGGGCCTTTCGCCCTTATCCAGGTCTGAGTGGCCGGATAGAAAGAGAACAGCCCGCTGTCGGTTCCGAACAGGATCTCGGTAGAGGATTTCTTGAATATGGAATGGATCCTTGACAGGGACATCTCCTTTCCATCCTTGTCACGGACAACGGTTTCCGTGAATGTGTTGTTCCTTGTGTCGAACACGCCCACCAGTCCGTTTTGGGTCCCGGCAAGAATCTGGCGGTGGGAGATCAGGAGCATCGCCGTGATGCAGTTGTCTCCGTTGAGGCATATTCCCTGCCGGAGTCTGCAAGGCTCGTCGAATGCGTCCAACTCCGGGATGTAGCGGACAAGTCCGTTCTCCATTCCGGCGTAGATGTTCCCGGTCTCGTCCACCAAAAGGCTTTTCACGATTCTTATAGGAGATCTTACCGCATCCGAGCAGAAACTGTAGTGCCTGATCTCTCCCGATCTTTCGTTGAATCTGTAAAGGCCGTTGTTGCTGCCTATCCACAGGCAGCTGTCCCTGTCGTAGCACAGGCAGTTGCAATTCTGAATATGCAGACCTCCAGGCTCTACCACAAATGCGCTGTCCCGCGCCGCGTCAAACGCGTAGAGTCCCTCGGTGCTCGCTATCCAGATCTCGTTTCTGGAAATATGCCCGCAGATGTCATCGATGTTGAGGCCGTGCCCGGACGCCGATGAGCAGAAAGCCTCGAAATTCTTGCTGTTGAATCTGTTGAGCCCGTCCTTTGTCGCAAGCCAGACGTAGCCGTCCCTGTCCTGCAGAATGCTTTTCACACTGTTGTTCGACAGCCCGCTGCGGACATCATATTTCCTATACTCGTTGCCTGACTCGGCTCCGTATGCGGAGAGACAGACAAGAGTCAGGATCAAAGGCAAGAGTATGGAAATATGCTTCTTCATTTTATAAAGGATTGATTTCTGAGATATTCATCACTACTTTTCCCTTGAGTGGGGCGTTGCCGGAATCAGTGAGGGTGATACGGTAGAGACGCTCTCCCCATACTTTCGTAAAAGCCACATCATCAAGTTCCTTGGTCTCTACCTCGGCCTTGAGTCCGGCCGGAAAAGACAGCAAAGCGAAGACGGTGTCATCACCGAGATTGTTCCCGATCAGGATCTCTCCTTCCTTTATCTTGCGCTTTCCGCAGGTCTCGCCGGGAAGGTACACCTTTCCTTGCACGAGAAAATGCCATACATCGGCTCCGCGCCTTTCCTTGAGGTTGTAGGTGTCAGAGATCTCAAGCGATGGCTTGCCGGAAGGTTTGAGAATATATTCCCTCTTCCAGGAGACGCATTCCGCTGAGTCCGGATAGGCTTTGTTCAGCTCCAGCGAGAAACGGCCTTTGCCGATGTCGCATCGTGTGTCGCAGGCCTTGTAGCCGCCACCGAACTCCTGCGGGACACCGTTTATCATCGGCAGGTTGTGCCAATCGCACTGCATAGCCCAGATCTTGTACCTTTCCTTGTTGTCGAATGTAGCCTTG
Source organism: Bacteroidaceae bacterium (assembly GCA_963660255.1). Taxonomy (GTDB): domain Bacteria; phylum Bacteroidota; class Bacteroidia; order Bacteroidales; family UBA932; genus Cryptobacteroides. The sequence goes on from CAVKYA010000001.1 coordinate 25,404, forward strand.
GTGTAGGTTCCGACACCAGCGTCAACGAGTACAGGAATATTCCTGATTGAGAATATGCAGGTTCCGATGTCGTTGTGGTTGTGGCTTTCATCGTTGTGTCCTCCTTTGGCTCCTAAGAACCATCCGCTTGTGTTCCTCAGGAAGCACATTTCCGTCTCAGGATACCACGTGGACAGCGGAACGTCCTTTCTCAGGTCACCGAGAATCCTTTCCATAGCCGCCGGACGGTCTTTCTCCGATGCCGCCGAGAGGATCCTGTTCAGGGAGTCTGTCTGTCTGGCGATCTCCGGAATGAACCGTGCCGAGTTCATCGATCTATAGCCCTCGTTGGCGATAGGATGAGGACTTCTGAATATTCCTTTGCTCTTGTCTGCGTAGCGGCAAAGCGCGAAGTCCATCATCTCCTTGCTATGCACGGCTTTGCCGTATGCCCAGACCATTTCCGGTGTCGAGGTGGCCAATGCGCTCCCGTCGGCGAAATTGGCCACGAATCCGTCTCCGATGTAGGATCTGGAGATGAACTCTCCCATTCTCTTGATCCTCGGGTTGTCAAAGATGTCGAACTTTCCTGATGACGCGTCGTAGAGAATCTGAAGGAAATCGTAAAGCTTTCCGGCCGCCGCGTCCCAATATGCCGGGCCTTCCTCACAGGCTCCGTCTGACGTGTTGTAGTCGAGGAACATATCGATTGACTCGATTCCTTGACGCACGGCGGCGTCCAGTCTGGCCTGATCTTTCTCCATCAGCAGGAAGCACAGGATCGCGTCTGAGTTGCACCAAGGATTCCAGTTGTTTATCATCCCGCCGTAGTAGCCGAGCCATTGGTTGGCCTTGCGCTCCTTGATGTCCAGATAAGGATCGAGAATATTCCTTTTCACCGCATCCTCAATCGCTATTGAGACCGAAGGGTCGATCTTGTCGAACTCGCTGTGGAAGAAGTGATGAATGATGGCGATTATCGCGCCGTACCTTCCGGATCCGAGGTCGATGAATCGTTCCCTTGCGTCCGGCAGGGCACGTTTTGTCCTTTGCCTTGGCTGATGTGCGGACAGCACCCAGGATGTCTGCTCGGTCGCGAGCCAGGCTCCGTTCAGAATTTGGTCTATGAACCGCCCATTGCCTTCGGCCAGCTCCGCCAGCATCAAGGAGATCAGCGCGCCTCTGTTGGCACCCTGCGGATTCTCCATCGTGCGTCTGTTGCCGGTTCTCTCAAAGTCAAGATATGCGGTCGCCGGTATGACCTTCCATTGATAGTCAAGGTATCGTTCTCCTCGCCTGACAAGAGCGGCCGAGTCCCTTCCGAGAAGGTTGCCCCATCCGGTTCTGTCATAGTATGAAGGAAGAGGAAACCAATCCTTGCCTGCTTTGAAGGATTGCCTGACCTCCTTTGAGGACTGGTAAACATCAAGGAGGGTATTATCCCCGGCGATGGCCGCGGCGTTGAACGCCACAGCCATCGCAAGGGTTGTCAATATGTGTCTTGTGAGATTCATCAAGATTCTGGTGTGAGTGTTGTCGTGAATGTGGCGGTCTTGTTGACTGTCACGTTGGCCTCGAATCCGACCTCATAGTAGCCGGAGTTGTCGGCGTCGTAATCCTTGCCTTTGGTTGACCACGTCTTCAGGGTGACCTCAGGACCGCTTGAGCTGACTTTCAAGTACATCGTCTTGCCTCCGTTCTTGAGGACGATCCTGTCCTTTTCGACGGTCGGCTGTCCTGTTGTCACCATTGTCCACCGCACCTTTGCCTGAAGATTGTACTTGGCAGAGATCTCGTCAACAACCACAAGGTCTTTGTTGTTTTCGATCGTGACGGTCCTGTAAGCCTTGTCGCATTGGTCGGAAAGGATGTCGGACATATCAACCTTGCAGCCCTTCGATGTCTCCTCGTCAATGACTTTCGTGATCTTTGCCTCGGCCGAAGCCTTGTGCTTGGCGTTGTTGATCGTCAGTGTGCTGTGGTTGAAGTTGTTGTAGCGGAAGACATCCCATCTCAGCGAGTTCTGGCTGAAGTCGCTGAAATTGCCTCCCATCCCGGCGATGACGTTCTCGATCGTGCTGTAGCTCTGGAGCCCCAGGTCGGCTGACCAGCGGACACCCATCGCATCATAGACGAAAGATCCGACATCCATATGCCCGTGACTGTAGTTGGCCCTTCCGGCCTTGACTCCAAGGAACTTGTCTGACTCCGAGAATGACCAGTCTCCGTGCACGAGAGCCACAGGATTGATTCCGTTCCCTGACCATACGTGATCTGACGGAGCCTGGACCTTGCCGGCGTTCAGCTTGTCGGCATAGACAATCGCCATCGGATAATATTTGTAGGCTCCGGTGCTGCTGTACCGACCGTCCTTGAGTTTGAGATTCTCGATGTAAACCAACGAAGGGTCGTTGAATTTCCAGGCCAAATACCATAGCGGAGCGAACGCCACGCTTGAAGGAGCGCAGTCACTGTAATTGAACGCCTTCTTGTTCATTCCCTCCATAAACATTATCCATTTGCCTGTCTTCTTGAATCCGGCGATCTCGGACAGACCGCTGTTTGAACCGGTGCAGGTCTCAAGCGCGGAAAGCATTATGCATTCAAAAGCCGTTCCATATCCCCAGTAGCCATAGCCCTCCGGATAGTTTCCGTCCGGATTATAGATTGTCTCCATCACTTTGGCGTTGCTTTCGATGGCTTTGTCTATGATTTTCTGCGCGTCTGTCTTGCAGGCCTCATAGACAGCCACAGCGGCGGTGACAAGCCCACCGTTGCAGACCTGGTTCCAGTTGGAGGCCGTAGTGTAGAAATTAAGGTTCCATTTGCTGTTCAGCGCACAGTAAAACGCATAGTTCTGAATGGCTTTCTCGGCTTTGTTCCGAGTCTCCTTGCTCAGCTCATTGTAGAGCCAGTCGTATCCGATTCCGACTCCGTGCGCCATCTCGGCTCCGTCGAGAAAGTGCGTCGGGGCGTTCCAGTCATTGAAATCACAGACTGTGTTGATGTCCTTCTCAGCCTTCGTGAGGTATTTCCCGTCACCGGTCATCCTGTAGGCGTACGAGCAGGCGATGATCCTGTTCGCCGCCTCCACAGAGACATCCAGCAGCCGCTTGCCGACTTTCTGGTACGTAAGATCCCTCTTGTTAAGGACAGAGTTGGCGTAGTCTATCATCAGTTTGTGAAGCATCGTGACGTTCTCGTCGCTTCCTGATTCTATCTTGGCCTTTATCGAGGCTTCTGCGTCTTTTGTCAGTATCACCCTCGGATGATTGGACGCTGTCAGCTTTGAGTAGTCCGGCTTGCTGGTGGACGGCTTGTCCGTGCCTCCTCCGCCTGGGTTTGACCCGCCCCCCGGCTTGTAGGTTTCCGGTTCTTTGGAGCAGGCCAAGCAAACTAAGGCGGCGGATACCATCAGCGCCAGTGTCTTAAGGTATCTCTTCATTCTATTTCTCGATTATCTGTTCTCAGTGTCTTTCATACACCTTACACTCTGTCCTGACGCGCGTGTTCCGGTGGAAGCCCATTGGCTGCTCTTGTACCTGAACCAGAGTTGATAGGCTTTGTGGTCGGTGCTGTTGTAGCTTCCGGAAGGGGAGTTGGACCAGCAGGAGACAATGTCGTTCTTGTTATTGTCCGGGTTACCGGCCGTGTTTCCCCACTTCACTCCGGAGAACGGCCAGTAGGCCTCGTGCTCTCCATCGTACTTATAGACGAGCCATCTCATATTGCTTCCAGTCTTGAATTCAGACTCCCTCCCGTCAAGGACTTCCTTGATGATGGCAGGGGAGACTACCATCCATCCGGCCGGGCAAGGGTCGAAGATCGTCTTGGTGCCGTTCTCTGTAGAGCCTTCTGAATCACCGTTGTTAGGGTTACCCCAGAAGTCATCCTTACGGTCGGATCTGTTTCCGGTCTGTGATCCAAGGTACCAGTCTCCAAGATGGTTCTCCGCTCCATCAGTGTAGAAGAACACGTCCGGGTTCTTCGCGGAAACCTTAAGGTTGGTGACAGTGGTCGTGGCCTTTTTGTACGTGATGCTTCCCCAGCTGAATCCGAACGGCCTGCCCCATTGGCAGTATATTCCTATACCGTGCCAGTTGTCGTAGTCCGGAGCGTAACCGTTTCCGAGGTTTCTGTCCATCACGACACCGTTCTTGTACTGATGTTCCTGAACGCCCTGTGGAACATACCAGACGTTGAAGGACCAGATATATTCCTTCTTGGCGTTGCAGATGCCGACCTTGCCGACATAACCAACATAGCCGTCCTTGTTCGCCCTGATTGTGAGCGTGTAGTCCGGGTTGATCTCCACGAATTCGGCGTAATCATCCGGAGACTTAGGGTTGTTCCTCTTGCCGTTGATGGCGATCGGGTAATTTGTCCCGTTAAGGTTGCTGGCATAGATGATCTTGGCGTACTTAGGCTCCTCGCAACCGTTGAAGAAACCGCGGGCCTTGACATCGATCGTGAACTCTTTGTTGTCCTCTGTGGCCATAAACGTGTTCTGCGGTCCGTACGCCCAGCCTTCGGCCAGCATTCTGGTCTCCTCCGGCTCGTACCAGGCGAACTTGTTGTCGGACTTGCTGACGTTCTTGATGGTGATGGTGTTGACCGTGTTGGCGAGGAGTTTGCCACCGTTCACCTTGACAGGGATGGTGACGTTCTTCTTCCCGTCAGTCATTGAAACTGAGACATAAACATCCTTTCCGGTGAGATCCACAGGCAGGGTTGCAAGCCACAATGTCTGCTCGGAGTTGAGAGCGGAAGGCTCGTCAACCGTGACAGTGACATAGTCGCAAGGGTTCGTGACCTTAAGCTCTCCGGTCCTGACATTGACATCCATCTTGCCGACGATCTCGGCTCCTTCTGACCAGATGGACGCTCCGGCAAGCTTGTAGGACGCGTATTCACTGGAAGAGATCACGAGTTTCACGTATGCCGTGGCGTGCTTGAGTGAGAATGTCACAGGCGGCTGGTACGATGACTCGTCGGAAACGACTGTCGCGGGGATGTTCCTGACATCGTAGGCAAGGCTGTATCTTCCGATTCCATCGCTCTCATTGGCGGCACTCTGTTTCTGTTCCATCGGAACCCAAGACTTCAGGATGTCACCCTCGAATGAGGTGGCCTCGCTGAACGGATAGTAGATCACGGCTTCCGTCTCGGATGGAATCTCTGTCTCGTTGTCCAGGATGAACACACCGCTGTTCTTGCCTGAGTCCTCATCAATCAGCCTTGCGGATGCGTTCGCGAATAGTTCCGAAGATGTCGAGACCACCCCGATCTTGTCTCCGAGCGACCAAAACACCGGGTAGCTGTTCCCGTTCTTCTCGCCTATGCTGGTCCTTGTCTGTGGGAACGCCGTTCCCTGGAAGGTCACCTTGACGGCGGAGTTGTGGCTTTCCACCACATCTTCCTTCACGCTGCACGAACTTAGTGCGATCAGCGCGATTCCGATACCATATAGAGTCTTTTTCATTGTCTTGAATATTTAAGGGTTATTGGATAACGTTCTCATCAAGCTCTCCTGCGGAATTGTCCTTGCTGATTCCGTCAGGCTTTCCGACTGCCGTCCAGGTCTCGAACGCGGCCGCGCAGGCCCTGCCTTCCTTGTTATAGACGATGACAGCCGAGATGTAGTCTTTCTGGTAGGTGAGCTGGGAGAGCTCCTCGCTGTACGGCAAAGCCTCGATGTCCTTGCCGTTCTCCTGAACCCATTGTGTGAGCTTCACTTCCTTGGTGTAGTCGAAATCAAGTCTGTCAACCCTGATTCCGGTGACGATTTTAGCTCCATAGAATTTCCCTTCGGTGAGGGAGGCCGAAACTGTCGCCTTGTTGTCGGCCAGACCGCTGACCTCGATCTTTACATCAGGCTCAGTCTCAGCTGCCGGCTCATCAGACTTACCGCAGGAGCAAACCAACGCCGCCGCTGCGACAATCGCCAATAATATATTCTTTTTCATAATATTACATTGTAAGATTTGTTAATATACCCATCCTTCTCTTGTTGTGAGTGCCGCGTTCTTCTGAACCTCGTTCTGAGGAGCCGTCCAAGGCCATAGGCAGTCGGACCAGTACCAAGCGTACTCAACGGTGTTGTCTCCCCACCAGGACTGTCCGCCGTGAACATCCTTGCCCTGGAACTTGCTCTCCTTGTAGGTTCCCCAGCGTACCTCATCGAAGTAGTTTATCGCTTCCACAGGGAACTCGACCCTTCTTTCGTACCTTACGGCCTCACGCATCTGATCCTGACTTCCGAGAGTCACACCCGGCATTCCGGCGCGGGATCTCACAAGGTCGATCAGGCTTTTGGCCTCATCGAGACGGTTCAGTTCCACAAGTGCCTCGGCTCTTTGAAGGAGCACATCGGTGTAGCGGATGAGAGGAAAGTCCGTGTGGCAGCGTGTTCTGTCGATGAGCTCGCCTTTGAGGAAACGCACGTACTTCTTGTAGCAGTAGTACCCGGAAGTCCTCTTGTCCAGCCAGAAATCACCACCACTTGTGCCTTGCTTGTAGAGAGGCCAGCGGAGAGCCTTGCCGATCATATTCTCGTCCCCGTTGTAGTTAGGGGTGTAGCAGTCAACCGGCTCGTAAGGGGTCACGATGGTCTGTTTCAGACGTGGATCCCTGTTGTCGTAAGCGGCCTTGATGCGGGTCTCGTTGCCGTTGTCGAGATAGTAGCGGTTGAATACATCACTGCCGCAGATCTTGATCGCCTGTGACTTCTGTGACGCAAGAGCCTTGTTGGAGTTAAGGCCGTCCCTGCAGAAGAACACCGCGCGCTGCTTTGCGGTAAGGTTGTTCCAATCCTCCAGTCCCGGAACCTTGCTCCAGTCGAACCTGGTGCCGTCCGCATTCTCGTAGTAGTCCACGAAATCGGCCGCCGGCTTGACCTCGGTCCATCCGCCGTAGGTGTCTCTGGCTCCCAGCGCCTGCTCGATGTTGTCGCAGTAGCCGGATTCCTCGTCGTACTGGATGGCGAAGATCATCTCGGGGCTGTGCTCGTTCTCCGGAGTGAAGAAATCAATGTATCTGCCCTGCCAGAGGTCATAGCCGCACCTGCCCACAGCCTCGAAGTCAGACTCTGCGGCGGAATATTCCTTCATCCACATATACGCCATTCCTCTGAGCGCATACGCCGCTCCTTTGGAAGGCCTTCCGATGTAGTTGGTGATCGTGTTGTCAGGGAAATATTCATTGTCAATGCAATAGGTGCAGTCGTCGATCACTGTCTTCCAGATCTCCTCCGCGGAGGATTGAACCTTGGTGCAGTTCTCGTTCGTGACCGGTTCAAGGTACAGAGGCACACCCTGATAGAACTTGTTCAGTCTTGAATATGCCCACGCCCTGAGGAAATGCGCCTCGCTCTGGAACCTTTCGTAAGTTGGGGTGTCGAGGCCGGCCTTCCCGAGATTGGCGATGGCGTCGTTGGTGGCGTGGACTATCGTGTAGCAGAACTTCCACTCGAATGTCACAAGCCAGTCGTTGGCCCTTTTCGCCTCGCTGTACAGAAGCTGGATAGGGTAGTTGTTGGCATAGTAGTCGGTGCAGAATCCCAACGCTTCGATTCCGTACTTGTTGAGTCCGTCAAGGTTCTCGCTGCGGACCTGTGTGCCGTTGCTCTGCTTGCGGTTGTAGAACGTCTCGTAGATTCCGTTCATTCCTTTCTGCGCAAGTTCCGGCGTGGTCCACATATTCCCGCTCGAAATCTGGTTGGAAGGAGCTGTGTCTAGCATATCCGCGCAGGCGGCCGACGCAGTGAGGACAATGGCTCCAAGAGCTATGTTTTTAAGAATATTTTTCATTTCCGTGCTGTTTAGAATGTTATCTGTGCTCCGAATGTCACCTGTCTCATAAGAGGATAGCCGATTGTGGCACCCTTCTCCGGATCAAGTCCAGGATATTTTGTGAAGGTGAGAAGGTTCTCTCCTGAGGCGAAGAACCTGAGCTGCTGTACGAAGAACTTCCTGGTCAGTGATGCCGGAAGCGTGTAGCCGATCTGCACGTTCTTGAGCTTCAGGTAGTCACCCTTATATTCATAGAACTCGCTTGGGAGCCTGTTGCTGTGAGGGTCTCCGTAGGTGAGCCTCGGGTAGGTCCCGTAGATGTTCGTCCTTGTGTCCTCCGTGTTGTCAGGATCGAAGAAGTAGTGATCGTTGGCCACCCTCTCGCTGATTCCGTGTCCGTTGGTCGTCTGGGTTCCGTTGTAGTACAAGGTGTTCCAGATGATGTGGAAGTCGAACGCACCGGACCAGGTCATACTGAAGTCCAGGCCTTTCCAGGCGAATCCGAGGTTGATTCCAAGGTTGTAGGAAGGGGTGCTTGTGTGTCCGTTGAAGTCCATATCGTCATCGTCACCATAGTTGCCGTCCCCGTCCCTGTCCTCGTAGATGAGGTCTCCGTACCAGAGCTGGTCTTTGTTGAGGGATGTGACTCCGTTGAACTTGTAGCCTGAGTCAAGCATAGCCTGCACCCAGTCGAAGTCGGTCTGTGTCCTGATCATACCGTCCTTAGGACCGGCGCCAGGGTCAACGGCTCCGCCTGTGTAACCCTTGCCGCTTCCTTTGTAAACCCTTCTGAGATAATGCTCTCCCATCGGATGGCCTTCGCAGAGTTTTCCGCTGCCGGAGTTGGCTGTTACGTTCGCGAGGTTGTTGGAGTACACTCCGTCAACCCATTCCTTCACCAGATCTCCCTTGAACTTGGTGACCTTGTTCTTGTTGTAGGAGAAGTTCACTCCGGCGAAGTAGCTGAAATCCTTGCCGATCTGGTCTCTCCAGTTGATCGAGAGCTCGACACCCTGGTTGACAAGGCTTCCGAGGTTGGAAGGCACTCCCGAGACCTCTCCCATCGTGAGGTAGATCGCAGGGGTGTAGAGGATGTCCGTCGTGTTCTTGAAATAGTAGTCAACCTCGGCTGTGAGCTTGTTGCCGAAGAATCCGGCGTCAATGCCGATGTCCGTAGTCGTGGTGGTCTCCCACTTAAGATCGGCGTTGCTGAGGGATGAGATGTACAGACCCTTTGTAGGCTGGCCTTCCAGGACCATATTCTGTGCTGCATAGACAGCCTGCCAAGCGTAGTTGCCGATTCCCTGGTTGTTTCCAGCCTGTCCCCAGGATGCCCTGAGCTTGAGGTTCGAGAGCCAACCCTTGGCGTTCTCCATAAAGTTTTCCTCGTGGATCTTCCAACCTGCCGAGAAAGACGGGAATATACCGTAGCGGTTGTTGCTTCCGAACCTTGATGATCCATCGGCGCGGAGATTGGCCTCGAACAGGTACTTGTCCTTGAACGTGTAGTTCACACGGCCGAAGTATGACCTGAGGCCCCAACCAGCCCTGGCTGTGCTGGATGAAGTCTCCAGACTTTCATAAGTGGACAGGTCGTTGAGAGTCCAGTCTGTCGCTCCCTTCTTTCCGACACCCCATCCCCAAGTGCGGTACTCCATCGCTGAATATCCCGCGAGCACTCCGAGGAAATGGTCTCCGAAGGACTTGGTGTACCTTGCCAGGATTTCCGAAGACATACTGTAGTTGCGGCTTGTGGTGTTGCTGACGGATGCGTTGGCAAGCTCCGAGCTTGAGTAGCGCACGTCATTCATATAGTCCCAATAGCCGTTCTGGCGGCCGTAGGTGTGCCTTTCTCCGAATTGAGGGGAGTAGTTGACAGTGGCTTCGATGCTGAGTCCTTTGACAGGCCTGAGCTTGCCGTAGAG
>CAVKYA010000002.1:0-32831 GCA_963660255.1 Bacteroidaceae bacterium
GGTATACACTCTCAGGTGTGTGAATATATTCGCACCTAGAACACCAACCCATTAATTATCAAGGAGATGCTGTTTTAGGTGCGCATAGCTTCTCATTCACCTGCGCATTTTGACATCAATAACAGTGATCTATCAGGTTAGGTGATCTGATGATAGGGCCTTGCTAAAGTACAGATCCTTACGATGCTTCAATGCTGGTTTGAGGGGTTGATTCCAAATTCATCCGATACAAATAATCCCCTCACCTGATGCATTGGGTGAGAGGATGAAACATCATCTTGCGACAGACCGTTTCTCTGCATCCAAGCCTACTGGTCTCTGCCCGGCACATCAGGTGAGGGAATGAAACATCGTGGGTTTCAGAGTTGTTGATAGCCTATAATTCCAGGGTGGCGGGCTTCAGGCCTTTCGCTGTGACAGTCAGTCTTGCGGGACCTTCAACTCCGGAACGGGAACGGACTATAACTGTCAGTTTTCCGGCGAACAGATGCATCTTGGGCTGGTGGAACGGTTCCAGGGAGCAGGGGTCACCATTGGCTATGGCACGGAACTCTCCGGCACCGGACACTGAAGCGGAAACCTCTCTTGTGTCGGTGGGAACAGCATTGCCATCCTTGTCCACGACACGCACTGTCACGTAGGCCAGATCCTCACCGTCACGGGCGAGGGTTTCACGGCCACATTCAAGGCGCAGGGCATAAGGCTTTCCGGCGGTGCGGACGGATTCGGACGCTACGGCATTGCCATCGGCATCATAGGCGACGACCCTTACCTCTCCACGATGATACACCACATCGTCCCACATCAGGCGATAGCGTCCCTCGACATTCTCATCCTGCAATCCTTCGCAAGGATGGTCTGGAACGGCTTTCGAACGGCGGCCCATCGACACACCATTCACAAACAACTCGGCTTCCGGCCACGAGGTGTACACATAGACTGGAGTGATCTGCCCCTCGCGGCCTGGCCACGTCCAATGCGGCACGATGTGCAGTGTAGGGCTGTCTGTGTTCCACACACTCCTGTAAAGCCAATACCGGTCCTTCGGGATGGAGGCGAGGTCTATTATTCCGAACATCGAACTGTGGTTAGGCCACGAGTCCGTGTCGTAAGGGCTTGGCTCGCCAAGATAATCGAACCCGGTCCAGACAAACTGGCCAAGAGTCCACGGATAGTCATCGGCCAATGCGAAATCCACATCAGGGATATTCGACCATTTACAAGCCTCCATATCATATCCGGACGACTGATGATCCTCGTGCTTGACACCGAAAGCCCGCTCGACAGGGAAATGGTAAGTACCTCTTGAGCTGACCGTAGACGCGGTCTCGGACCCCAGAACGAGTCCTTGCGGCAACATCTCATAACACTCCTTGTAGCGGAAGGTGCGATAGTTTATTCCAGGAATATCCACCAAGGCGGCAAGACCGTTTGTAAGCACACAGCTGACCTGGTCCATTCCGCAGGTGACCGGCCTTGTGGGATCCTCACGATGGCAGATGTTCTGGAGGAACGACGCTGTCTTGTAACCCGTCGGGCTGCACTGGGACGGAACCTCATTGCCGATGCTCCACATCACCACCGAAGGGGAATTCCGGAACGAATGAAGCATATTCATCATATCTCGTTCCGCCCACTCATCAAAGAATCTGTGGTAGCCGTTCTTGCACTTGGCGTCATTCCACTCATCGAACGGCTCGACCATCATCATAAAGCCCATCTCGTCGCAAAGGCTGACAAGTTCTGGTGCGGGAGTGTTATGGGATGTCCTGATAGCGTCGCACCCCATATTCTTCAACAGATCAAGCTGATGTCTCAACGCCGAGACACTTATGGCGGCGCCGAGCGGCCCGAGGTCGTGGTGATTGCATACACCTTTGAACTTCCGGTGTTCTCCATTCAGATAAAACCCTTTCTCTGGGATGAACTCGATGGAGCGAATGCCAAAACGTGTCTCATACTCATCCGTCACCTTGCCGCCAACGAGGATTCTGGTCAAGGCCTTATAAAGATGCGGATGCTCGGGAGACCAAAGCTTCGGAGACTCCACGGAGAATTTCTGAATATGCTTGTCCCCCTTATGGTACAACGACACGGAGCGCCTTGAAGCCACCTTATCCCCCTCAGGAGAGAATATGTCGGTGATATATTCAATGTCAATATTGTCCAGATCCGACACCACCGTGATGTCAAGGGACACGGAAGCCACCTCCTCACTAACGAAAGGAGTCGTCACGAATGTCCCCCACACAGGAATATGAGCCTTCGGAGAGGTGCAGACAAGATGCACATTCCTGTAAAGTCCGGCTCCAGGGTACCATCTTGAGGAAGACGGAAGATTCTCCAGTCTGACGGCCAGCACATTGGTTCCGCCGACGTTCAGATACGGAGTGACATCGCAGTGGAAAGGACTGTAGCCATAGGGCCAGAAACAGACCTCTTTCCCGTTCACATACACCCTGGCCTCACTCATCGCCCCATCAAACAGAAGTTCAGCCTTGACTCCGTCAGGCACGGAAAACTCTGTCCTGTACCATCCGATTCCGGCATACGGAAGGCCGCCGGTACGCCCCGTCTTCAATGTAGCCTTGGTCTCCATATTCTGGGTGACCTGCACGGTCTGGAGGTCATTCTCGATGCTGAAAGGCCCGGTTATGGCCCAGTCGTGAGGCACGCACACCTTCTCCCAGGCCGAGTCATCGAACTCCACGGCGGAGGCCCCTTCAACCTCACCGAGATGGAAACGCCATCCCGACTTCAGGCTAACCTCACTTCTGACGGAAGACGAGGCGTTCCCGGAAGCAGACACTGGCGCGGCGTTAACCAAAGTCGAAATATTCATAAAAATACCGGCCGCAAGGGCCACGGCGGAATATTTTGGTAACATATTATTCAACATTTAATACAACCTTACTGTCCTTTACTATTATGTGGTATTCGCCACTGTCCAGGAATCTTTCACCGATCCTGTCCACAAAAGACAGATCCCTGTAAGGCTCGATCTCAAAGGTGAACGTCCTTGACTCTCCTGCCTTAAGCAGCACTTTCTCGAAATGTTTCAACTCCTTGACCGGACGTGTTATGGAGCAGACCGGGTCACAGATGTACCACTGCACGGTCTCCTTCCCGTCCACATCACTTGTGTTCCTCACGGTGACAGAAGCCGTGACCTTACCGTCTTTCGCGACGCTGTCGGAAGACAATGTCACAGGTGAATATTCAAATGTGCTGTAGCTCAAGCCGTAGCCAAATTCGTACATAGGTTCTATCTGAATATCCTTGTACCATCCTTGGGTTCCCCGGCGGGCGGGATTTCTACGGTTGTAATAGATAGGGATCTGACCTGTCGTGTAAGGGAATGTCATCGGAAGGCGGCCGGAAGGGTTGTACCTGCCGCTGAGGATTCCGGCCACGGCCTTTCCAGCCGTCGTGCCAGGCATCCAGATCTCCACAAGAGCGTCCGACATAGGGGCGATCCGTGAAAGATCAACCGGTCTTCCGCTTGCGATCAGCACCACGACAGGTTTTCCGGCAGCCTTCACCTGTCTCAGGAGATCCTCTTGAACCTGCGGCAATGCGATTGAGGATCTCGAACAGTTCTCGCCGCTCCATTTGGTCTTCTCACCAAGACAGAGCACAACGACATCAGCGGACTTTGCGGCCTCCACGGCCGCGGCTACAGAGGCTTCGTCCGCCTCCTCGATCCGGCAACCGGGAACGCTTGTAATTTCAGCAGAGCCGAATTCCTCCTTCATTCCTGAAAGGATGGAGATGACCTCGGAATCGCGTCCCCGTGCCACCCAGTTGCCGATAAGTTCACCTTGAGTGTCAGTCAAAGGTCCTATGAGGGCGATTCTGGAGATATTCTTGAGAGGAAGAAGCGAGTTGTCATTCTTCAGAAGAACCATCGACTCCTGGGCGAGACGCTCGGCGTTGGCAAGCGCCTCAGGCTGAAGATAGATCTCGCTTTCCGGTCTTACATCCGTGTAAGGACGCTCGAAAAGGCCAAGCCTGAACTTCATCCTAAGCACCCTACGGACACACTCGTCAACAGTCTCCAGGCTTACCCGCCCGTCCTCGATCAGTTTCGCCAGATGAGTTCTGTACAGATTGTCCATCATATCCATATCGATTCCGGCGTTTATGGCCTTCTCCGCCGCCTCATAACCATCCTTGGCGGCTCCCTGATTGGTAAGCTGTATGATGGCGTCCCAGTCGGACACTATCATACCGTCCCAATTCCATCTCTTTTTCAGGACATCTGTCATTGTGTACTTGTTGGCGGACGCAGGCACACCGCTGATGTTGTTGAACGCGCTCATCACAGACGCTGCGCCGGACTCGACTCCGGCATAGAACGACGGCAGGTATGTATCCCATAGAGACTGATCAGAAATCTCGGTGTAAACGTAGTCCCGGCCGGCCTCCGACGCGCCGTAACCGACAAAGTGCTTCAGACACGCGGCGATGCGTCCCTCAGCCGACAGGTCCTCTCCCTGATAGCCCCTGACAGCAGCCTTGCAGAACATCGATGTCAGGTACGGATCCTCTCCATAGCCTTCCATCACACGTCCCCACCTTGGATCACGGGCGATGTCAACCATCGGGGAGAATGTCCAATCCACTCCGCAATAAAAGGCCTCCTTCCCGGCATCGTGGCTTACGGCCTCAACCAAAGACGGATTCCAGCTCGCGGCCTGAGCAAGAGGAACCGGAGCCATAGTACGGTACCCGTGGATGACATCGTGACCGAAAAGCATAGGAATGCCAAGCCTTGTCTCCTCCATACATCTCTTCTGCATCATATTCCGCAGGTTTGCGTCGTCCGAGAAATAAATCACGGATCCGGCTTCCGCAGGCACGGCTCCGACCATCTCCCTAAGGTTGTTGTCCACAGTGTTACGTCCAAGCGTGTACTGATTGAGCTGCATTATCTTCTCTTCCAATGTCATACGGGAAAGAAGATCCTCAACCCGCTTCTCGACAGGAGCCGAAGCGTCCTTGTACAAAGGGGTGGCGTTCTTCTTCACACGGGCATCGGCCGGCATAGCCACCGACATCATACACGCAGTGGCCACAATCAGTGACAGGGTTTTATTTTTCATCATCATAAATATGTTTTTTCTCGTTGTAGTAATCTCTCATAATATACCAGGCCTGTTTTCTCTGTCCTTTGTCGGAGACCAGTCCCTTCCTGTTCCAGCCATCCTGATTTGTCGGATGGAAGCGGAACGGAGAACGGAAGTCAAACAGGATCCACGGAGACACACCGGCAAGGTTTGGTATCAAGTCGAACATCTCCAGATTCTTCCGGTATTGGTCCGCCTGAAACTCCTCACTCCACGAGCCGGCCCAACCGGCATCACCGTGCTGCCCGAACTGTGCCTCACAGCCGAACTCCGAAATGATCACCGGCTTTCCTGAGGCCACGTTCCAACGACATTCCGACGGGTCGGCTGGCCAAGGGGCGTACCAGCCCATATACTTATTGAACGAGACGACATCGAGGTCATCCACAAAATCATCCTCAATCCTGAACTCGCCATATTCCTTTTTGAAATACACATTGTCGAACGCGGCCGTGTAGAGCCTTGTCGAGTCCACACTCCTTCCGAAGGCCAGTTCCCTGCGCAGAAAGGCGTTTCTCGCCGGAGAGGGACGAGTCTCGTTGGCGACACCCCAGAAACCGACGGCGCAGCGGTTTTTGTCCCTGTAAAGCATCTCAGAGAACATACGGAGAGCCTTGTCCATTGTGGCGGCGTTCTCAAAATCGATGCCCTGCCACACAGGAATCTCCTGCCAAAGGATGATCCCCATCCTTTCCGCCATTCTGACGATATATTCATTCTGCGGATAGTGCGCAAGACGCACCATATTGACACCCAACGCCTTCGCCTCAGAGAGAAGCATACTTGCATCCGCCTCTGAATATGCCCGCCCCATTCGCTGCGGAATTTCCTCGTGGAATGAGACACAGCACATAAACGTCGGTTTCCCATTCACAAGGATGCGTGTCCCGTCAACGGTGATATTCCTGAAACCGATCTGTTCCGACACAGCATCCTCCTCTGCGGAAGAACCGCCACAGGTGTACGCCAGCCTGACATCATACAGTTTAGGTGAGTCCGGACTCCATCGCTGGAGTTTCTTAACCCGGAAAGAGGTTTCCCCATAGCCATCCTTATCCAAGAATATGACTTTGGAGACCTTCAGTTCAGGAATCGAGACAGTGACAGACGAGCCGGCGGGAACATTGGACGACATCCGCACATTCGCGTTGATCACGTCAGAGGCGTTCTTGTCCAGCTGAACCATATAATCCTTGATGTAGGTGTCCGGAACAGACACAAGCATCACGTCACGGGTGATTCCGCCATAATTCCACCAGTCAAATGACATCGCCGGTATGGCATCGACACTCCTTCGGTTGTTCACCTCCACGGTCAGAAAATTATCACCCTCGACGACATCTCCGGTCACCTCCACCTGAAACGGAGTGAAACCTCCTTCGTGAGAGGCTATCCTCTTTCCGTTGAGGTAAATAATGCAGCGGTAGCTCACTGCGCCGAAATAAAGGTAGAGCCTATGTCCGGACTGGACCTTGCCCATCTCAAAATGCCTTGCATACCATACTGTCCCCTCATAGTACTGAAGCTGCGGCAGCTGGCTGTTGAAATCCCCCGGGACATCAAGACGAAGCCCGTTCTCGAATGAATATTCAAAAAACTCCTCAGGCTTTTCAGGCTTGCGGTTCTCCCAGACCTTCTTTCCGCGTCCTTGGTCATAAAGGTCGATGATCGCGTCCCACTTTCCGTTAAGAAGCGTGTAGTCACGTCCATAGACATTGACCATCAGATCGGGAGAGCCATAATCCTCCTTGTCCCCGGCATTTAGCGGCAGCGTCGCAGCAAGGGCAAGGGCAAGAGCCATCAACTTAGACAATGCGTTAATTTTCATATTCTTATCTTATCTTATTTCATACTTATAAAGTGCGAATGAGTTCTCTGAAGGGAGGGCGAATTCCACCGAGCCGTTCCCTCCTGTAACGGTGCTGAAAGAGGAGCCGCTTCCTGTAACGGGAGTGAAATGGACTCTCATTCCTTCCGGAAGCCACGTGTCGAGCCGGACGCTTCCATATTCATTCTTCTCGCGGAACACGAGCATAAAGCCGCTCCGCCCGCCATCGGGAATGGACTGGAAGCCCGTCCAGGACCTTCCTGAAGGCTCATCACCTATCGGCAGGATGGTTCCGCTATGAAAGTCGTTCATCACCGCCTTGTAGGCCTTGATGACTGACGACAACCCGAACGCCGCCTCCGGAAGATTCGAGGCTTCCATCCAGGCGAGGGGCTGTCCGGCCATAGCGGTCGCGAATATGTACTGGAACGAATATGAAGACGGGGCGAACGGGTCTCCGGCATATTCATCAGCGTTCCGCCATTTGTTGAGGAACTCGACCTGTAGTTTCTCCGCCGGGACATAGCGGCTCAGCTGCCACAGGTTCCGGAGTGTCCAATAAGGGTAGTAGTTCCGCCAGTCCGTGTAACGGTTCTCCAGGAATATGTTGCCATATTCATTGAAGAAATGATACCCTCCCCTGCGTCCCGCCGTCACATCGAGGTTGAACACAACTTCATTTCCCGTCTCGGCAAGCACCGTGTCGAAGAACCTGCGGAGATTCGTCTCCGCCCTTTTGGTAGGGATGGAGAGTCCGTCGATCTTGAACACCTTTATTCCGTGCTCCTTGTACAGTTTCACAACGGCATCCGCGTCCTTGCGCCAGTCCTCGAAGTCATTCTGGACACTCGGATTGAACCACAGTCCAAGCTCAATGCCAAGTTCCCTGGCCTTGTCAACGACAGGCTTGAGACCGTGAGGGTATTTATCTCGTGCCGGGGTCCAATACAGAGGATTATCCCAGATGTTCTTGAAAGAGCCTTTCGCCAACGCCGAATTCGGACTCTTGCCTTCCTGCCAGCCATCATCTATCTGGAAATGAGTGATTCCAAGACGCGCGGCCTTTTCAAGTTCAGCGATGCAGAACCGCTCGTTGACTTTGGAATCCTGACTTCTGTCCCCCCAAGTGTTCATCATTATCATCTCATCCCTGTCGGCGTGATGTTCACGAATATGTTTCTGATAGTTACGAAGAGCCATAAGCGGCGACAATCCGCCTTCCCCGAAAACTCCGGTCACACAGGAGTACAGTCTGACCATCCCGTCACCATCGGCATCACCTTCAGACACGCCGATGCCGGCCACGGTGAACTTTCCGGATTCGCAGATGAAGTCAGCCTCAGGATTTCCGAGCTGCACCGCTGAACAAGGAGCCTCCTTCAGGAAAAAGAAACCGTTCCCGTCCACGGCATCCCGGGCAAAGAGCAGGTTGCCTTTATAACCCGTCCTGCGGTATGGAATGAATGTTCGCGCAGCCACAAGATTGTTGTTCCAGTCGGTGACATCGAAGAACTCGACTGTCTTTACCTGCCAGTGCAGACCTCCCGGGTTAAACAATTCAAGATGGCGGGACTTGTTTTCCTTTTGCCGCTTCATATCATCGGTGGACTCTATGTTCTTGTTGTCAGCGGAATTGGCAAGCCTTTCATCCTTCACCGAAGCCAGACCACCGGCATAATTGTCACAGGCGATGGCCGAGCAGTTCTCATACACCCTGAACACCCTGCGCACACGTATGCCGTCCATCGAGAACGCCACCTCGGCTTCCAGATGTTCAGGATGTATGCCGTCAGACTTCACATCCCGCACTTCCAGACGGCCATCCGGAGCCTTTCCGAAAGGCTGCCCGACAGCAAGGGCCGGCTCAGCGGATCCGTTCACGAACACACGGCCGGTACGTTTGTCCTTCACGAATGCGTTTATGACATTTCCTCCGTTCCAGAGGAACGCTCGTTCAATCAAAGAATTGCCCACGTACAAAGTGTCCGACGAGAGATGCGCGTAGCACTTGCCAAACGGAATATCATCGGCTTTGAAAGCGTTCTTCCCGTCTGCGACAGGCTTTAACGCCGGAGCGATCTCCAGCAGACGGTTCGGAAGGTTGAAACTCTGGTCGGAAAGAGGAACATCAGTCCGTCCGGCTCCGGCCTTCATCCTTTTCTTCAGTTCCGCAAGATGCTTTCTGTACACTTCACGGGGAAGGCAATCGTTCTCCGAGCAGATGGCGGCCGCCATACCAACGACCTCACCCATCATCCCGGTGGTTCTCATAACACGGACAGTGCCCAGCGCCACGTGCGTGCAGCTGATGTCACGGCCAGCCATAAAAAGATTCCCGATATTGCGTGAATACAGACAACGGTACGGCACGGCATAAGGATGGATCCAGTCGTGTACAGTGGCCGACTTGAACTCATTGCCTGGAAACTTCGCGGAATTGTCCGGATCCGGGAAATGCAGGTCTATGCTCCAAGTCGTGGTGAAAGAGGCATCCTCATAGAAGACATTCTTGTCGATGTCCTCCTGTGTAAGTATATGATCTCCAAGAAGTCGCCGGGACTCCCTCTTTCCTGCTACATACGCCACCCAATCCAGACTCCTGTCCGTGAAACGGCTGTCGCCGGAATGGTTCTTCAGCCAACTCCAGTTTGAATATATCACCAGCAGGCCATAGTCACGGATCCGTTCCGCATCGGTCACCTGGTCCCTGTTCATACCGGTCTCCCATTTCCACTCTCCCATCGTAACCTTCTCACAATTGGAAGCGTTAAACTCCACACCATAAGAGAATTCCGGGAAGGATGTCTTCCGCCCGCACTTCTTTGAATACCACTGGACGGACGCGCCCATAACCATATTGTCGGCTTTCTCCGGAGCGGAGCGCTCGCCATATTCATCACGGCTCTCACGCCCCTGTGTCCAGTCCGCGCCGGCATTATAGCCAATGTTCCCGTCACCAGTGCAGTCAGCGAAAAGAGGAGCGGTCAGGCAAACCTCCGCGCCGGTCTCTATGTGAACCGCCGTCACGGAACGTATAAGAGACGATTCCGTCTCAACCTCAACCGCGTGATAAGGAATATAAAGGTCTATGTTGCTTTCAGCATCTATGAACGCCTGCTTCTTCCAGTCCTGATAGGACTCGGCGGGACGGGCGTTGCCTTTCTCTGTATGGCCGAACTCCCTGATCATTCGTCCAAGGCCGACATTCGGTTCCATCTCCACATAGCCTCCGAGATGCACCCTGACCTCCGAACTGTTGTTGCCGCCAAGAACCGGACGGTCCCCCACCAGAGCCACCTTAAGTCCACTCCTGGCAGCGGTCGCGGCGGCGCACATTCCCGCGATACCTCCCCCGACCACCACAAAGTCATAGTTTTTATCCTTCTTTTCAGGAATATTCATAAGGCTCCTTCTCGCGGAGATGTCCTCCGGCAACAACACAGACGCATCCTTCGAAAGCATCAGCGCGTCACACCGGCCATCGAAACCGGTAAGGTCACGCAAGCGTATTTCTGTAAGCCCTCCTTTAACCTTCACGGAACCGGCGTATTGCCATTCCCAGGAATTTCCCTTCACCCCCAACTCGGCGGACAGAGTCTTTCCCCCAACCACGACACGGAATCCGCCGGGGCCTTTGGAGGATGTCCACGGGGATGTCCAGTTATAGGTACGGGCCCAAATATGCCAGACTCCACCTTTCAAATCAACCTCGGTCACGGCATCCTCAACAGGAACACCCATACCGTGCGCAAGCAGGTACGGCGATCCCATCTGGTCCATAAACTGCTGGTCCACTTTCCAGCCACCCTTTTCGGTGAAGCTCTCGGCCTCGATGACGATGGTCTCACGATCCGCGCCTTCGCACACGGACAGGAAAGCAGTGCCCCAAGACAATGCCGTCAGGAGCAAGGACAATATGATTCTATTCCGCATCTGGATTCATTTTAAATTCTGTAGGAGACTGGCCGAAATGACGCTTAAAGCAGACACTGAAATATTTAGGATTCGCGAATCCTGTCATTGTCGAGATTTCGGCGACCGTGTAGTCAGACTCCGTCAGCAACTGGCTGGCACGCTTCAACCGGATGTCCAGAATGAACTCTTTTATGGACATTCCCGTAAGGTCATTCAGTTTCTGGTACAGACGGGTACGTCCGATGGCCATATCGGACACGAAATCGTCCACACTATAGTCTTCGTTTTCAAGGTTCTTCTCAATAAAATCGACAGCCTTCTTCAACAGTTCCTCATCAACCGAGGAGATGGCGATGCGGGACGGCTCGGCTATGAATTTCTTGCTGTACAGTTCCTTAAGCCTGTTTTGATTCTTTATCAGATTGGAGATCTGCTTATGGAGGAACTCAATATTCACAGGCTTGTCTATGAACACATTGGCCTCGCACTCCAATGCCTCGATTCCGGCGTTCTGATTCTCCCCCAGAGCGGAAAGGGCGATTATAGGAATATGCGAAGTCTTTATGTTCGAGCGGATGCCACGGCAGACCTCAAATCCGTCCGCCTCCGGCATAACAAGGTCGGTTATGACTATCTGAGGCATTATCTTCTCCACCTTCGCCAAGCCATCAAGGCCGTTGATCGCCGTATAGACATTATAGTAAGGGGACAGCCTCTGTTCCAGATAGTTCCGCAGCTGCGAGTCATCCTCTATCACAAGTATGTCATACGGTTTGCGTCCTCTCTTCTCAGAGGATGCGCCCTGACCGTCCATATCCGAGAGCATACTGTCAATCTCCGAAGTCGCATAATCATAGGCCTGTCCCTCGCCCACGGACATATCCTCAGCGTCCTCTCCGCACGGAACAAACGGTAATATGACCGTGAACGTCACAGTGGAGTCGGCGGAATGCACGGATATGCAACCGTTCAAGTCATTGACAAGTTCCTTGACAATGGCAAGGCCAAGCCCGGTATGGGAATCGAACCCTGTCTTGACGGCACCGTCACCATTGAACGGTTCGAATATGCTTGTGTACTTCTCCTCCGGGATGTCCTTGCCGCTGTTTGTCACCACAAATGACAACCACACCGAATCCACGGGAACATCTGTCCTCGGGATGCTCTCCGAGGCGGTCCTGCTCACACGGACACTCACATAGCCATTCTCGGTGGTGTATTTGACCGCGTTCGAGAAAAGATTCGTGAACACCTTCTCGATGACATCATAGTCAAACCTCGTGTGGAAACTGTCCACCTGCGAGATGAACTCCGTCTCTATCTGATGCTTGCCCGCATAGAACTCGAACAGGGAGAAGATGTTGTCCACAAAACGGACGATGTCTCCCGGCTTCCGATCCATCGGCAGTTTCAGGGTCTCTATCTGCCGGAACTTAAGCAACTGGCTTATCATATGCTGGATACGCACCACATTCTTGCCGATAAGCTCCACGTAATTGCGGTACGGAGCGTCCTCCGGGATAAGACTCTCAAGCTGTTTGAGGGGATCTATCACCAACGTCAGCGGTGTTTTCAGGTCGTGGGAGATGCTGGTGAAGAAATTCAGCCTCGCCTGCGTCAGTTCCTGTAGGTTCTTTTCCTTGTCTTTCTCCAGTTCCAACTGCTGCTCTAGCATCTTACGCCTTGTCATATATGACCATACATAATAGGCCGAAAGCAACAGAAGCACGACATAGACCAGATATGCGACAGGTGAAAGCAACGGATAAGGCCTGACCTTGAAAGTCAATGAGCTGACACGATCTCCCCAGACTCCGTCATTGTTCGCGGCTTTCATCTGGAACGTGTACCTGCCGGGGCGCACATTCACGAAACGGACATATTGCTGGTTCTTTGGAAGCACTGTCCATTTGTCGGAGATTCCGAGCATACGGTACGAATAGGTGTTCCTGTCCTGCTCAAGATAGCTGTCGCACGAGAATCCTATGTCGAAATTGGATTGCCGGCTGGACAATCTGATGACACTTGAACGTCCACGCTGGCCATCAAGCGTTGCGACAGCCTGCCTCAGCGGCCATCCATTCTCACCTGGATGCACAAGATGGTCATTCACGCTCAACGAAGTGAAATACACCCTCGGTTTCAGAGGATTCGTGCGGAATCGTTCCGGATTGAACATTATGAAGCCGTTTGTGCCGCCGAACAGCATCTCTCCCCTATTTGTGCGGTAACACGAGCGGACATAATACGCACCGCATCGATTAGGGATGTCAATCCCGGCGCTCCTTATGGATCCGTCCTTATGTGAATAGCGGAACAATCCTGCGTCCGTGCTCATCCACACATCTCCGGAAACAGGATCCTCCAATATTCCGAACACAGTGCGGTTAATGAAGTCGCCGTCCTCGTTTGAATTATAGTTCCGGTACGTCCCGTCCGGAGCGAGCATATTCACTCCGCCGCCTCTTGTCCCGAACCACACTCCGGAGGATGAGGTTCTGCAGAAGCAGCAGATGTTGTTCGTGGCGTGAGGTTGGTCCGCAAGATAATACCTGGCGGTAAACACACGTGTTCTGGGATCCATCACATAGATTCCATCGTGCGTCATCAGCCAAAGGTTTCCGTTCCCGTCGTGGAAAAGGGTCTCGACCCGGAGCCTTATCTTCCTGCCGTTCTCATCCTTGAATATGACATTCTCGACATTCCCGGTCCGGCGGTCCCAGAACATAAGCTCGACATCCGGATCCGTAAGCCAGAAACCGCTGTCGCCCTCCGGCTCGAAATCATAAACGGCGAGCGGCTGACGGGTTCCGGGCTTGAACAAAGGCATCGGTGTCACTTTGCCAGTGCCCATATCAATAACGCTGACTCCCCCGTTGAACGCGGCCGCATACATAAGATTCCCTACCGGCCGCAGTTTCTTTATCATATTGGACGGCAGCGCCTTGCCATCTCCGGCACCCTGCCGCCACCTGGTGAACGAATTATCCTTCCGGTTCCATCTTGACAGCCCGCCGCCCTCGGTGCCTATCCAGATGTTCCCGTCATTATCCTCAGCGAACGCGCTGACTATAGGGTAGTTCAATCCTCCGGGAGTCGGCTCCATATACCAGACATTATTGTCGTGGAATGTCTGATACGCCAATTTTCCGCCATAGGTTCCTATCCAGACACCGCCGTCCGGATCCGGATATATTGACCACACGGAATTGTTCGGGAGCGAGCATTTGTCAAGAAGGCTGGAAACCAAGAGTTTAGTCTCACCGGAAGCGATGTCGATAAGCAGGAGTCCAGACTGGGTGGCCACCCAGACTATGCCGTCAGAATCTATGTAAAGTTCCTTGGCGTCGCTGGACTTTCCATAACTCTCCGGCAGGTTGAACGTACCGACCAGTTCCCCGTCCTTGCCATACACGAAAAGTCCGTTCCGCCTCGTCTGGACATAGACATACCGGCTGTCCTCGACCACATCCGAGATCACCGCGTTCTCGTCATCGCCCACAGTGGCAAAATCCACATATTTTCCGTCCTCGACACGGAACAGCTTATTGTAGGCCCCTACATAGACATTACCGGCGGAACAAGAAAGATGGAGGGACATCGGGGACACTCGCACTGTGTCCGGAAGAGGATAAGCCCCCTCCTCGCCACCGTCCCCGTAACGGATGACATTGTCGTTGAGAATCAGCCACAGGCCTCCTTTCATATCGGGATCAATGGCTCCGACATCACCAATCACAGAAAGGGAGAACTCCTGCCGCAGATAATCGAAGGCGTACAGCCCGACGCTTGTCGCTACATAGATCCGGCCGTTCTCATCCCTGACCAGCTTGCGGTAGTCGGCGGGAAGGCGATTCGGGCTGGACACTGCCATATTCTCGAAAGAATGCCCGTTGAACATAAACAAGGCATCCGTACCGCTGAACCATATCCTTCCGACAGTGTCTTTGACAACGCTGTTAATACCTCCGTAATAGGAGGTTTCCGGCATTTGATGGAAACGATAATTCCTGGTGTCGATGGCATAAGATGACACCGACACCAGAAACGAGAATATCATCACAAACAGTTTCATATCTTATGTGGTCATTGTTATTCCGTCACAAAGATAGAGAAAACTATTAAGAATCATTATTTCACAACCACATCCGACAGCTTCAGCCAGCCATCGGCCGTATATTCACCTTTCGCGGATGTGAATATGCCGATCTTTTTGTCAGCGGACGCATCGTCCACGATCCCGACGGCCCAGACATACTTTCCGGCCGGCACCCCGTCCGGCTTCACTGTGAACGAATATTGCTTCGGGGAGCCTTTCGTCCATTCGTGAGGCTGCGCGCTCTCGTCATAGAACATCCTGACAACCTTTTCGCTGGAAGGGTCAAGAAGGGCAAACGCAACCTTGTACTTGTCCACAAACGGTTTGAAGTTGGTAGGACAATAAGCGTAGCCGACGTTGGCCCATTTATGGGTTATCTCATCCGGCTGTCCGGCGGACAGTTCCTTAGGCAGGACGACCTTCGCTGGATAAAGCCTGTAGTTGCCGTCTTTTATGAACTGCTCCATAAGGTCATAGGCCTCGTTGAACCAAGACCAGGTCTCGCTCACGGTGACATCGTCGTTATAGCGGAAGTCCATCATATTGGCCCTGGCCTCGCGCGCCATATCGAACTCACCCTTGCGGACATCAGCCCAGTCCTTATATTTCTCTGAATCCCAACGCATAGGGGCATCTCCGTGGGAAGCCTTGACCCAGCCTCCCTCAGCGATGATCGGAACAATATAGCGGTACTTCGCGGCGATGTTCTTCTCCCAAGTGCCGTAATATGTCTTCATTCCGAACGCGCCGCTTCCGATACCGAATCCTTTGTTCACAGCTGATTGCACCATATCCTCCGAATCAGGATTAACCCCGTCAGTGGTGGAGCCGAGAGAACGATGGTAGTTTATGAATATAGGAATCCGGAACTCCTTGGCGAAAAGAGACGTGACCCACTCGAACACAGGCTTTTTAGGGGTCTCGTCACCGGTGGAGTAGATGCAGCTGTGATACTCCCCCCATTTTCCGATTCCGACTCCGTGCACGAATTCATAATGATCTGGATCATTGATCTCCTGAGCGAAATCGTGGACGAACTTCTCATAGCACTTCTGGAACACAGGATCATCCGGGTACGGAGTCCAGACCTTCATCGATCCGGTCTGGGTCTCATAGCCCTTGGCTCCCTTGTCACGGATATAGAGCGGAGAGCAGAACTCGTGCTTGTCACGGCTGTCGATGGCATAGCCGAAACCGACTCTCATATTACGCTTGCGGGCCTCGGCGATGAGACTCTTGTAACGCTGGGCATAGACAGTGTTGCAGCCGTCCTGCCAGACATACACACCCTCCTCAGGATTCAGCTGCGCCCAAGTGGTCCTGATAAGAAGAGTGGTGGCATAGCTTGTGACATCGACCGGGCCGACCGACGATTCCATAGAGTCATATCTCGTCCAGAAATCAGACAGGTCGTTCCCAAGTCCGGCATAGAGAACCCAGCCGCAAAGAGGATTGCGAAGAACTGTGGTCTTGTCCGGGGTTATATTCATTGTCACATAATTGTCAGGATCACGCGTCGGCTCCTCCTCTCCTTTCGACCCGGAGCAGGAGGCGAAGAGCAAAGCCGCAGCGGCACCGGCCAGTATGGTACGAATGTTCAATTTCATATTCATAAAATATTATTTGACAGTAACTTCGGCCACTTTCAGCCATTTATCGGCGGAAAGTTCGCCTCTTGCGGCAAGCTCGATCGCCGGTTTGTCGTCATTTTCCGTGTTGACGATGGCGACTGCCCAGACATATTCACCGACAGGAACCTTGACTGTGAAGTCGGTCTTGTAGTCGAAAGATTTCGAACCGGTCCACACTGAAGGCTCGCAATCCTCATCCACATATACCTGAACGGCTTTGCCGCTCTTGTCAAGCAGCGCGAACGCAACCTTGTAACGATAGTTCCACTGCGGGATATTGTTCGGGAAATAGCCCCATCCTATGTTCTTCCAACGGTGCGCGAGAGACACTTTTGTCCCTGACGACACGGATTCCGGAACGCTCACCTGCTCTGGATAGATTCTGTACCCCCCTTCGGAGATGAACTGCTGAACGAGGGAGAACGCATCCTCGAACCACGATGTGGTCTCGTCTCCGACACGGAAATCCATCATATTGACCTTGGCGACCTTGCAGTCGTCATACTCTCCCTGACGGACATCCTCCGGATGGCCTTTGCGATAGCCTCTGGAGTCGTTCCAATAACTGTGCTGGTTCACGATCCAGCCACCCTCCATTATTATCGGGCGCTTGTACATCCAAGTGGCGGCATAGGCACGCTCCCAATCACGATAGTAATCTGACATTCCGAAAGCGTCCTGTCTCAGGCTGTAGCCTTTGCTGACAGCGAGGTTCAAAAGTTTCTCGCTGTTAGGATTGGCGGCCCCGTCACTCGCAGGATGGCCGATCACCCTGTGATAATTGATCGCGAGAGGCACCTTGGTGAAGTTCTTCGAGTACACATCGGTGATCCAGTCCATAACCTCGTACTTAAGACGTTCGGTGTTCTCTGTGACAGCATTGCCGTTCTCATAGACAACGTTGTGACCTTCGCCCCATTTTCCAAGGCCATAGGCATCGATGAAAGCAGTGGTCCCGGGATCATTGAAGTCCTTTGCAAGCTCCTCGATGAATTTCTCGTAGTACCGCTGGAAAACCGGATCCTGTGGATAAGGGGTTTTCCTCAAAGGATAGTTGGCGTTCTCCAGCCAATACGTGGCTCCATTATCGAACACAAAAGAAGGCGTGTTCTCACCCTGGTCACGTCCGTCCACAACCACACGGAAAGCGATCGGCAGCCCTCTGTCAAGGGCTCCGTGGATCATCTTGTACAGTTTTGTGGACGGGTCACGCCAGGCGTACACCCCATCGGAAGGATTGAACGTCCTCCAGTTGGTCCTGATATAGCAGGCTGACGCATAGTCCCTCACACGGACATTCTTACCCAACTCCGACACGTAGATTTCCCTGTCCCAATACGATGGATCACCCGAAGCGCTCCCATACATCACCCAGCCATTGAGCGGGTTATGCAGGACGGTCTTCTTGTCAACATTGAACTTGACCACAGTCAAGTCAGCGGGAGTGTCTTCGCTCCCGGAACCGCCCGACGGCTCCTTCGAGCAACTGCACAAAGAGCACAGCGCAAAAAGCGCCGTGCCCATCAATGCAGTACCTGAAAATATGTTTTTCAGATTCATATTCAGAATATTATTCGCCTCGTTTTTCCATCCATATCCTCATATTTCGGAGATCGAATATGATGAAGTTCGTACCACTTGGAACCTTGAAGTAGTTTCCACGGAGGTGTGAACCGCCTTCCATATCCATCCACTTGCCCATCGTCACGCTCTGGTCGTAGTTAGTGCCGGTCCAGACAGGAGCGAACACATACGAGTTATTCGTGTTGTAGGCGTTGCCATCATTGAATCCATCCACCTTGAGGCTGGAGATGATAGCGAAGTCAGTACGTCCTGAGCCAAGCACACTGCCTGAGTAGACCAGAATCTGAGGGTCCGCGAGGGATACCGTGCACTTGAGATCCTTACCTGCGGCCGCCCAGCCTACAGACTCTCCACGACCATAGATCTTATCAACTGTTGTTGTGATGTAGGCGTGTCCGTTGTCACCATCCGTAGGGGTCTTATGGTTAGGCTGCCACGTCACTGTAAACGGCTTGAGGTCTGTAGCCGGAGAGTAGATGGTGGCTTTCGCGGTCTTCATATCAACCACAACACGATACTGTCCGGCGGAAGTGATGTTCCAGGCGAACGGAGTCTCGGTCATCGTGATGTCAACTGTCTGGCCATCCTTCAGGGCGGTGAATCCATCCTTAGGAGCGATATAGTATCTTACGCCTTCGTACTCTACCGGAAGCTGCAGGTCACCGATGGTGAGGTCGCCGAGCCAAGCGAACTGGAACTCGTTCTCCAAAGTTCTGGAGATTTCTTCCTCATCCACTGCGGTGCCGCCCACGAACATCTTGTCCGCATCGAACACTGTAACCTTGATAGGTGTGACAACAATCTGAACAGTACGCACTTCCGGCATCTCGAACGTGGAGCCACCCTCCCACTGTGCGGTGACACGGAACTCCAGGGTGAACTGCTTGTTCACAGGAAGACCCCATCTTTCGGTAGCCCAGGTATTGAGCTGCTCAACGGTGAAACTCTGGCTGAACTCACCCGGATCCATATCGGTACGGATCACGGTCTTGGAGCCGAAGTTGTTTCCGAGGACATCGAGTTTGGTCTCGTACGAGATCATATAGTCATCACCCATATTCCTGGCCTCTGTCCAACTGAAGGTGACAGCGTCTTCCTTCAGGTTCTCCTCCAGGAGGACCACATCCTCAGACGATGCGGTCAGCGTGAGGTTCTCGTCCACCGGATCGATGTCGTGATCCATCGGATCCCACTGGCAGGACATAGCGACCGCCGCAACGGCAAGCATTGACAATGTCTTATTCATATATTTCATAACTATCATCAATTAATTAAGTAATATAATTCTTTAATATCCAGGGTTCTGAGGGAACTCGCTGCCTCTGTTGGCATCGAGGATCTCCTGAGGAATCGGCCAAAGGGTAAAGTGCTCGTCAAACTGATCCGCGATTGTCGGGTTGTACTTCTTCACACGCGCGACAAACACATCTGCTCCCATTCTCTCAAGGGTGAACCGGCGGCTCTCCTCACCCACCATCTCGCGGATGCGCTCGTTAAGAAGCTCGTCCACAGTGATTTCTGAGGCCTCAAGGTTTCTCACTTTGGCTCTCTTTCTGATGACGTTGAGAGCATCGGCGGCTTTCTGCGTGTCGCCCATTCCAAGATAGGCCTCCGCAAGGTGAAGGTAAGTCTCACCGAGACGACATTTCATACGGTCCTTGTACGAGCCGGTAAGCTGAAGGTTGTCCTCCTTTCCGAAGAAGAACTTGGTGAGCGCAGGGAAAAGCTGGCCAGTTGACCAAGTCTTGTCAGTGATCTCACATTTCTTGCCGAGGGACGCTGTGATGAGAGGATTGTTGTAGTACCAGTCTCTCTTTATGCTGTACTTGGAGTTACGCATATCACCATCCTCGAAAATACCGTTCTCAGACGCTCCGGACACGGCGCAGTCATCAAGCGTGGCGCTTGTGTTCTTCGTGCCGATCCACCATTTCATCGGAGAGATCTGCGCAAGTCCACGTCCGCCGAGCGAGTCCGCGAGAGCGAAACCGTTGATGGCGAAGTATTGAGGATTCCACGCGCGGCGTGTCCAGTCATCGGAATTGGTACCGCCACCGACCGTCTTGTACTCGAACTGCATAACCCAGATGCTCTCGGTGTTGCCGCTGGTGCGGTTCTGATTGTTCTCGATGAACATATCGCTGAAAGCGTCTCCCTTCTCGTTCTTGCTCGCGCCGAAACGGGCGGTGTTGAGAGCGAAGTACTTGCTGTCGATAACCTTGTTGGCGCACTTGGCGGCCTCCTCGAAGCAGGTCTTGTCATTCGTCAGGTGTCCCTGGAAGTTGTACATCTCGCTGAGGAGGTGATAGGCGGCCCAGCAGGTGAGCTTTCCGGTCTTCACCTTGTCCGGATCTGTAGGAAGGTTCTCTGCCGCATAGGTGAAGTCATCGATGATGTGCTTGAGGACTTCCTCCTTTGGATCTCTTGTGAAAGAGAGCTTGAAAGGATTCTCGATGGTCTCCACCCACGGAACGTCACCATAAAGGTAAACAAGTGACCTGTAGGCATAAGCGCGAAAGAACCTTGCGGTGGCAAGAGCGATCTGCTTATCCTCCGGATAGTCCCAGTTGGTGTTCTTCTCCGCATAGATAAGGATCTCGTTGGCGGAAGCGATGAGGTTGTAGGACCAGTTCCAGTAAGATCTCACGAAACGGGTCGCGGATGTGAGCGTAAGGTCAGCGAACGGAGTAAGGGAACCATCCTTGGCGCCGTTCTGGTCCACGATGTCAGTGGCGATCTGGAGAGCCTCGTAGGCGCAGGCCGCACCGTGCATATAAGCGCCGTTCTCACCCCAGGTGTTGTACTCAGAACGGGCGATGGAATACAAACCGTTGCATCCGGTCTCGAATCCCATTGAACTTGTGTATGTGTTGTCCGGAGCGAGAGAGCTCTTGAGGTCCTCATCAAGAAATCCGCTGCAGGAAGCCAGTGCTGCCACCGCGATGGCGGCGAGACCGGACTTTAATATATTCGTTTTCATATTTCTGATAATATTCATATTAGAATGTAACTGTGAGTCCAAACATATAAGAGCGAGCTGTCGGGTATGACGCGAACCAAGTGTTGTCATAGTTGAGCATCTGGCGCATATTGGAGATGACACCTACATTGTTGACGCTGACATTCACATCGACAGCGCTGAGGTGAAGCAACTTCGTGGCCTTCTTAGGGATCTTGTAGCCGAGGGTCACATTCTTGAGTGAGACATAGCTCATCTTCTTGTAGAATCCGTGGCTGAATCTGTTCACATAGCCTGGAGAGGTGTACTCAGCGTCAGGTGTCTCCGGAGTCCAATATTTCGCTCCGTGAATATAGTTGCCTGAGCCGAACGCCCACGAACCGATGTCGGCCACATTGTCGCTCATCCAGGTACCGAACTTGCCGTTGAGAAGGAACGAGAAATAGAAATCCTTGTACTGGAACCTGTTACCCATTGACATCGTGAAGCTTGGCCTTGTGCTTCCGATGATGACACGGTCATCCGTAGAGATGACACCGTCACCGTTGGCATCGTAAAGTTTGGCGTCGCCAGGTTGCGCGCCGGTCTGGTGCACCTTGGTGTTGCCGTCCTCGTCAGTGAATGTGAACTCGTCACCTTCCTGCCAGAGACCCACGATCTTGTAGTCATAGTAAACCGAAAGCGGTTTGCCGATGAACCATTTGTTGTTCACGTCATCCAGACCGTCACCACGAAGCTCTACGATCTTGTCCCTGTTGAGGAAGAAGCTGAAGTCTGTGTTCCAGGTGAAGTTCTGCTTTCTGATGTTGACAGTGTTCAACGAGAGCTCGATACCCTTGTTCTGTGTCTCGCCGACATTGTCCCAGATCTTGTTGTATCCGTTCATTATCGGTACGGTACGGGTCATAAGAAGATCCTTGGTGTTGGAGATGTAGGCATCAATGGAACCGCCGAGCCTTCCGCGGAAGAACAGGAAGTCGAAACCAAGGTTGGCTGTGTAAGTGGTCTCCCATTTGAGGTTCGGGTTACCGATACCGTCAGAAGGAAGGTAAGCGGAATTCACGGCTGAGGAACCGTCACCGTAGATGTATTTCACACCGTTTGTGGCATAGAGACGGTCAAGGGTCTGATACCTGGAGATGGCGTTGTTACCGTTGGCTCCATAGGAGAGACGGATCTTGAGCATATCGACCTTGTCGGTGTTGTCCTTGATGAAGCTCTCCTCTGACATATTCCACGCCACGGCGGCGGAAGGGAAGAAACCGAACTTGTTGTTGGCTCCGAAAACAGACGCTCCGTCGGCGCGGCCTGTCAATGTGACCAGATATTTGCCGGCATAGCTGTAGTTGAGACGGAGCATATAGGACATCATACTCTCCTTCCAGTAGCCGGAACCGATGGTGACATTCTTCTCGGCTCCGTCCATCTTGTAGAAGCTGGAGTCATCGTTGACGAAGCACTCGCCGTTCTGCGAGGCGGAGATGTTGGACTTCTCCTGGACAGAGAACAGGCCCGTGGCATCGAAATGATGCTTGCCGAAGGTCCTGTCATACTTGAGGATGTTCTCCCAAGTGTAGTCAGTCGTGTGGTTGTTGCTGATGGAAGCCTTTCCGTCAACTTTCTTACCAGTGACGGTATTGCGGCCGTAATATGTGCCGGTGAAGCTGTTACGGTAGTTGTAACCGAACTGGGACTTGAACGTAAGGCCTTTCACAGGCAACTTGACCTCCACGAAACCATTGAGAAGGATATTGCGGCCGGTGCTCTTCTGGTCGGCGTTGACATCCTTCATAGGGTTAGGAAGGTTGCTGTAGTCCATCGGCTCCTCGTAGTAAGCTCCGGTCTCGTCCTTATAGATACCGTAAGGAGACTGCTTGATCGCGTGCTCAAGATTAGGGGTCACTCCGCCGGACTCACGGTTCACGAACTGGGTGGTGATACCTACTGTAAGCCAGTCGTTAAGCACCTGATTGATGTTCGCGTAAGCGCTCACACGGTCATAGTTGGAGTTGTACACCACACCAGGATTGTGCAGGTAGGAGACAGAGGCCATATACTGCGTCTTCTCGGTACCGCTAGAGAATGACAGCTGGTGATCCATATTGAAAACAGTACGGAAAACATAGTCCTGCCAGTCATTGGTGATTCCGAGGGCATAGTTCTGCTTCTCCGAAGCGCTGATGACCTGTCCCGCAAGCGGGTCGAGATCCTCACCCGTAAGCTGCTTGGTGCCGAGGCGGCCCATATCCTGCTTGAAGCGGATGTACTCGTTAGGACCCATTGTCTGGATTCTCTGCATAGGCTGAGAGACGCTGAGGCGGGTCTTGTAGGTAACCGACATCGTGCCTTCCTTGCCTTTCTTTGTCTGGATAAGGATGACACCGTTGGAACCACGGGAACCATAAATCGCCACAGAGGACGCATCCTTGAGGACGGTTATGCTCTCAACGATGTCCGGATCGATGTCAGCGAGGCCACCCTCATAAGGGATGCCGTCAAGGACGACCAGAGGGCTGTTCGTGGCTGACAACGAGTTTTGACCACGGATAAGGAGAGACTGGTTGGCGCCAGGAGCCTCGGATGATGTCGTGATTGTGAGACCGGCGACCTGACCTGAGATACGGTCCATAAGGTTGCCGGTGGAAACCATCCCGAGAGTTTCCTGGTTTACGACAGACAGACCTCCGGTGAGGTCTTTCATCTTCTGGGAACCATAGCCGATGACCACGGCGTCGTCCAGATTGAAGGAGTCAAGCACAAGCTTGACATTGATGACGGAAGAATTACCGACGACAACCTCTTGCTCCTTGTAGCCAAGGCAAGAGTAAACAAGCGCGGAAGATGTCGGGGCTCCGATGCTGTAGGCACCGTTGTCATCTGTGGTTGTAGCGTCCTTTGTGCTGCCGCTCTTCACATAAACAACGACTCCGGACAAAGGAGTGCCGCTCTCATCGACGACATTTCCGCTGATTCTCTGAGTTTTGTTCTGGGCGGACGCACTGAAGGACATCGCCGTCACAAAACCGAGAGCCGCCAATAAGGCTGTTCTGATTACTTTAATCATAATCGAAAATAGTTTTGTTATTAATCAGTTATTTAACTATTGGATATATTTCTTACTTGATGGTCACCTTGGCGACTTTCAGCCAGCCGTCCTTCGTAAGCGAAGCGGTGTCCACTGCCATATTCAGTCCCGGGGTATTTCCTTTTTCCGTGTCGGATATCGCGACAGCCCAGCTGTAGTTTCCAGGAGCCACCCCTTCAAGCGAGACTGTCAGACTGTAACCTACAGGTTCGTTCCGCATCCAATCAGAAGGCTCCGCCTTGGTGTCAACGAATATCCTGGCGACTGTCCCGTCCTCGGCTATGAGGGCGAAAGAAGGCTTGAATCTGTGGTTCCACTGCCTGATGTTGTTCGGGCAGTAGCCCCATCCCATATTCTCCCAAGTATGTGTCAATGTCAGCGTCTCTCCAGTCTTGGCCTCATCCGGCACAACGACTTGGGCGGGATAAAGCCTGTATCCGCCGTGACGGATGAACCTCTCCACCAGATCGATGTTCTGGAACCAGGACTCGGTCTCGTTCCCCACACGGAAGTCCATCATATTCACACGCCCCCTCTCGGCCGCCTCCATCTCTCCTTTCCTGACATCTTCCGGATGTCCCTCACGGTACTTTCCAGACGGGTCGATCCAATAGCGGTGATGTGCGCCGGTGATCCATCCGCCTTCCATTATGATCGGGACCTTGAAATTCCACTTGGCCGCGAACTCCTCTTCCCATTCCTTGTAATATCCTGTCATCCCGAAGGCATCGTGGCGAAGGCTGTAACCCTTTGAGATGGCACTTTCAAGCATTCCCTCCGAATCCGGATTAGGCTCGTCCTCCCAACCGTTGACCGTCTCCTCGGCAAGCACCCTGTGGTAGTTCATCACAAGAGGGACTTCCTTGAAGCTCTGGGAATACAAATCCGTAATCCACTCATACACAGGAATCTTATTTTTACCATCGAGGTATTTCATAGAATGAGCCTCACCCCATTTCCCGAGACCGTAGGCATCGATGAAGTCAACCTCGTCAAATGAATCGAACCTTGAGGCGAACGCCTTGATGAACTTTGAATATTTTTCCTGAAAGACCGGATCATCAGGGTACGGAGTGTACACCTCCTTGTCTCCGAGCTTTGACGCGAAAGCCTTTGCGCCAGCGTCAAGCACATACCGTGGAGTGTTCTGTCCCTGGTCACGGCCATCCACAACGATGCGGAAAGCAAGGCGAAGCCCTCTGTTACGCACCTCGGTAAGAAGTCTGTTAAGACGAGAGTCCGGATCATTCCAGAAATATTTACCTTCCTCTGGCTCCATTGAAGCCCAGCTGGTACGTATGTAAGCCGTGCCGCACCAATCCGTGACCCTAACCTTTCCGCCAGGGACAGCGGCCGGAAACTCATCATAACGCTGAGCCCTGCCGAAATCCGAATCCCAGTTCCTTCCCATATACATAACCCAGCCGTTGAGAGGGTTCTTTATGACGGAGACAGTGTCAGGAGCGATGTTGACCACCTGATACTCCGGAGCACCCAGCAGGACAGTCTCCCTAAGAGGAAGATCAGCGGATGACGGCCCTACCAGAATCTCAAACTCGCCAGGCTCGATGACGAAAGACCTTGACTTCACATCGTAGAACGAGAACGCGTCAGCCCCAAGAGAAACTGTCATCCTGACCGATTTTCCCGCAGGAATGAATATCTTCTCGTACGCCTTGAGCTCCTTGGCCGGCCTTGCCACGGACGCGGCCTTGTCGTTGACATAGACCTGCGCGGTCTCATAAGCCCCGACCTTTCCTGTGTTGGCCACAGTGAAGGAGACAAGCACGCTGTCACTTGAAAGTTTCTCTACGTTGATGTCGGAATATTTGAATGACGTGTACGAAAGGCCGTATCCGAACGGATACCTCGGAGCAACACCGTTTCTGTCGTAACCTCTGTAGCCACAGAATATTCCCTCCCGGTACTCAACCCTCTTGAACGGTGTGTTCTGCGTCTTCACAGGGGTGTTGTCATAATACGAGCCATACACCGGATTGTCCTCCCATCTGTTCTCAATAGAGATCGGAAGTTTTCCGCTTGGCGAGATTTTCCCGGATATTATCTCAGCGATGGCCGTTCCGCCTTCCTGGCCGGTGTACCAGGCATAAAGGACAGCCTCGACACCCTCGCTCCAGCCGTTGAAGTCAACGCCTCCACCAGCGTTAAGGACCACAGTCACGTGAGAATGAGCGTCCGTTAGCCTGTTGATCAAGGACTTCTGCTCGGCCGGCAGACTGAACGGCCTGTCGAAACCTTCTCCCTCAATGTCACTGTTGAATCCTCCGCAAAAGATGATACGTCCAGCCTTGGCCACAGCCGCATTCAGCGCCGTCTCATTAAAAAGTCCGATCCTCATACGGGCTGTGGCATCGGAAATATTATCGTAGAACTCGAAGCGGATCCGATAGGTCTGTCCCTTCTCGATGTTCTGGAAAGCCGTCCTTGACGACAATGAATGATTTCCCCAATCACCTGCCAGAAGTTGGTCGTTGACAAACAGACGGTAACCGTCATCACCGGACAACCTGAAACGGAGCGTACCTGTCTCCGAAGCGGTGTAGGTTCCTTCCCAACGGACAGAGAATCCGTCTTCCGGAAGCCCCTCGGCCGGGGATTTCCGTCCCCAATCGAAATCCACGGAAGCGTCCGTCCTCACCAGCACCGGATTTCCAGACAAGGTCTTGTTGTCGTAGTACTCGGCCCTGAATCCTGATCGTCCGTTATCGTCCAAAGGATGGATGTCTGATGAAATGTCAACATAAAGTTCCTCATCTGAAAGGACTTGCACATATTTCTCCCCGAACTGCCTTTTGATGCCGTCAGCGATAGTGACAGTATGGAATGGTGTCACAAAGCCGCTTCCTCCACCCGTAGTGGTGACGCAGGCGTTAGGGCCAAGGACAAGGATTCTCTCTTTCTTCTTTCCATAAGGGAGTTCGGAATTTCGGTTCTCAAGCATAACGACACCTTCCCTCGCAAGGTCAAGCGCGACAGCGGCATTCTCCGGATTGTCTTTCTCTATGCTTTCATCCAGAACAGGTTTGTCAAGGAGTCCGAAGCGGTCCAGCGTGGACAAGATATTGTACACCTTTCTGTCGATGGTTTCCTCAGAGATGACTCCGGACTTTATAAGAGGAATAATCCTCTCCTTTGTAAAGTACACCCCTTTAGGGCATTCGAGATCAAGTCCTCCATTTACAGCGCCGGATGTGGAATATACTGATGTCCAGTCAGACATAAGGATTCCGTCAAACCCCCACATATTACGAAGCACCTCGATGTTCATATAAGCGTTCTCGGACGCGTGAACCCCGAAGACAGGGTTGTAGCTGTCCATCACTGCCCCGACGTGGGCTTTCTCGACAGCCTTACGGAACGCCGGGAAATATATCTCGTGTAGGGTTCTCTCATCCACATCCGAACTTGCGTGGTGACGGCTCCATTCCTGATTGTTGGCCGCGAAATGCTTGACGGTTGCGATCACGCCTTCCGCCTGCACTCCTTCGATATAATGTTCGGCAACCTCAGAGGAAAGATAAGGATCCTCACCGAAATATTCAAAGTTTCTTCCGTTCATCGGTGCCCTGTAGATGTTGACACCAGGTCCGAGGAGAATCGCCACTCCTCTGGCCTTGGCATCCTTCCCCAAGCCGTGTCCGAGCCTTTCGGCAAGTTCCCTGTTGAATGTCGCCGCCGTAAGTATCCCGGACGGGTAAAGGGTGCTTGTCGTATTGTTACGGATTCCCTGCGGGCCGTCCGCCATACGGATTTCCGGAATTCCCAGCCTGTCCACACCACGCATAACAAAGGATGTGGCCGCACCGATGTAATCACACTTCTCTTCAAGAGTCATTTTCGACACCAACTCCCACGCGCGAGCATTGCCATTTTCAGGCTCCGCCATATTATGCACGTTATCACCGCCGTTCGCTACGGCAGACATAAGAAGAAGTGGAAGTGTCAGTAAAAACGTTACTATCATAAAAGTCTATGTGGTATTTAAAAATCCGGCGACAAAATTATAACTTCCGGAATATATTGCGGACTGTTTTTATACACAAATGGTTCGTTTTTGTACAACGATTTGATAATCCATAACTTACCAATCACATAGATTTACCGGAAAACGCCACAAACCGCAGCGATGTTTGGACATTTCAAGACAAGTTGTATATTTGTGTCAGGTTGGTCAACCAAATAAAAGATCCCGTCCGAGGGTCTTGGACAGGACGACACGACCGCAAAAAGCAAAGCAAAATGAATAAAAGCAACACATCTCTTTTCATCAAGACCATCGCCTTGCTGGCGGCGGGAACACTTTCGGTCAATGCCGCATTGGCGCAGGAAAAAGTTAATGAGACAGCAGTCGGCAACACGGTAGTGGACACCACCCATCCGTGGTACGGGGCAAGGGTCGGGATCATCGGGGATTCAATCTCGGATCCGAAAGTCGCGAACGGACCGAAGAAATATTACTGGTATATGGCCCAGGAGATCGGGATCATTCCTTGCGTCGTGGCGCGGAACGGACAGCAGTGGAACGAAGTCCTCCCGCAGGCTAACAATCTGAAAAGTGAGTACGGGGACAACATCGACGCCATCCTTATCTTGATGGGCACCAACGACTTCAACGCTGGTGTGCCGATCGGCGAATGGTTCACTGAAGAATATGTCCAAGTTGAGGCCGCCAACGGTGAGCCGAAGTCGATGCAGACAAGAAAGCACAGGATTCCAAACTTCGACCCCGACACATTCAAAGGCAGAATCAACATAGCCATCGATTCACTTAAGAATATGTACCCGGACAAGCAGATCATCCTGATGACACCACTCCACCGAGGCTACGCCAAATTCGGCGAGACCAACATCCAGCCGGACGAGAACTACACCAACAGGTGCGGGGAATATGTCGATGCCTACATCGATGCGGTGAAAGAGGCCGGGAACGTCTGGGCCGTGCCTGTGATAGACCTGAACGCCATTTCAGGAATATTCCCGCTCAACCGCTCGCAGAAAGAATATTTCCCACGGGACAAAGACAGGCTGCACCCGACAGACGAGGGGCACGAAAGGATCGCGGCGGCGCTCATTGCCTGGCTCAGATGCCTTGCGCCTGACTGCCGGTTATCCCGATAGCTGATTACCTGAACGAGAATCTGGCTCCGAATGTCATTATGAAATCGAACGGATGATCTTTATAGATTGTCTGTACGGAGGAGCCGTCGTCAAAGTGATAGCTTACGCCTGGCTCAACATAGAGGCCAATGTTGTCTGTAATATTGGTCTGAGCTCCGGCGGCGGCGTTCAAGGACCACAGGACAGGCTTGACAGTCAGATCTTCACTACGTGCGCCACCCTGCCTTACGCCGGACACTGTCTCGGTTGTCTTGACCTTGCCTGAAACACATTTCTCCGCCATTCCTCCGCCGCTGACGTACACGGAGAACCGCTTGGAACTGAATGCGGAAGCCGTGAGATTCAGCGGAACGCCAAGATACCTGAGAGTCTGGACTTCTTCTCTCAAAGTGTTTCCAGAAGTCGTGGAGAATGTGCTGCGGAGTGTCGAATATGACAGGCCGGACTCCACACCGAAAATCTTCCCGAAAGACTTGTGCGCCGTAAGAGCCACTCTCACAGGCCGCTTGTGCTCAATATCAGTTGTAATAGGAGTACTGGTGAACACCGCAGGGGACATCGAACGGGTCTGAATATTGTTGCCGGTAAAAGATCCTGCGTCAGGGGACGCTGGATGGTCAAACGCCGGATTCGAGCCACGATAGAACATCATTGGATCAAACGACCTCACATCATTGCTTGAAGTCGTGGCACCGGAGAAGGACACATCAACCGTCACCGGAGATCCTTCGGCTGATTTCTTTGAGGAAGTCTCGGAAAGATAACGCTCCCAATTGTCATATTCATAATCTTCGCCGCCTTCAATTTTCTCTTGGGGAGCCGCTTTCTCCTCTGTCTGAGGCTCTGCGGACAGATTTTCAACCACCTCGCACTCAGGCTCGGCCGATGAGGATTCCTTTAGCACAGTCTGGGAAGGCTCCTTGTTTTCTGACGCGGGGACGGTTGGTTTGGAAGGCATTGTCAGAGTCTGTCGCCTTGCGGCACGGGAAGACGGCTCTGCCTCCGCAAGAAGGTTCTCTGACTGTGCCGCAGCCGTGGATATTCCTTCATCGGCGGAATCTGTCGTCCCTGGAGCCACCGGATCCGGAGCGACAGCCACAACATTGACCTGCCCTTCGGCAGGAGAGACAGGAGAATCCAATAGTCTCACCCCGACAAAAACTCCGGCGGCAACAGCGGCGGCGGCCGCACCACGCCAGAGCCAAGGCAAGGCAATCACTGAACGGCGTTTCTTTTCCGGGAATATGGAAGTCTCAATGTTCTCCCACAGTCCGTCCGGAACAGATTCCTCAAACCCGTCCATCTTGTCCCTAAGACCGTCAAGCCATTTCTTATCCTCGATCATATTTTTGTCTCCGTCCTTTTCTTATATTCATTGATCTGCCTTGCAAGCAACGCCCTCGCCCTATGGAGCTGGGAAGCGGATGTGCTTTCGGATATTCCGAGCAGTCCGGCGATCTCCTTATGGCTTTTCTCCTCGAAAGCATAAAGGTTGAGCACCGTCCTGTAGCCTTCCGGCAAAGCCTGTATCATCTTCTGAATCACCGACGCAGGCACATCGGTGACTTCCGGTTCGAGATCTTCCTCCTCTTTGTCGGGAAGATCCCACTTGTACTCGACAGTGTCGTTCCGCTTTCGCTTCCGGATCAGTTTCAAGGCCTCGTTCACCGAGACCTGCCTCATCCAAGCCTTGAGGGAGCCTTCCCCTCGGAACTCAAACTTGTCCAATGATGAGAAAATCTTCACAAAACTGTCCTGAAGGACATCCCGCAACTCATCCTCGCCCGGCAGGTAACGGGAGCAGGTGGCCGCAAGGTAACGCGAATAGCAGTCATAGATCCGCTTCATCGCCCCCCGGTCACCTTTCCTTGCCTGCTCGACAAGACTGCGTTCCTTGTCCTCAGTAAGATCTCCCATCAGGGTCTGACTCTACTTCGCCAATTCGAAACGGCCTGAATATTTCAGTGTGGCCTCCTTTTTCTCATCATTGAAGGCGGTCCAGTGCAGGGTCAGTTCATCTCCATCCTTGGCTTCCGTCAGGATCTCATCAATCTTGAACGACACAACCCCGTCCATCGGACGGTTGTCGCTGACCTCGTCACCATTCCTGTCGTGCCTCAGATAGAGATCACCGGTCTCCGGATCAATTCCAAGGTTGATGTAATGAGGCCTGCTGTTGTCAAGTCCCCACCAGGTGGCGAAGTGAAGGGTAAGGTAGCCATCCTCGCAGTTTGTAAGCCAATCGCCGATAAGCTCGATCGGATCGTCGGCGCCCTTCTTGAATTCATCTGTGTAAAGGACAGCCTTCTTGGTCAGAACCGAATCAATCCAATTGACAGTGACAGATTTGGTGAACGGTCCGTTGTTTGCCTCGGAAAGCTCATCATAATTAATCAACGCCCTGGTCTCACCCTTGTAAGGATTCTTCCAGTCAACAGGAAGAAGGGTTGTCTTCTCGTCCACCTGGAAATAAGTCTCACCAGACTCCAGAGTCTTGACCGTCACAATAGCTTTCGGACGGATGTCATCATAGGAAATGCCGCTGTCTCCCACTGAGCAGGATGACACGGACGAAGCCATCAACGTGGCGGTAAAAGCCAAAGCGGCCAACTTGAATCTGAAATTTTTCATTTGTTTTGATATTTTATATTCATTTAACACATTTTTCAGTCTTCTAAATCCACCAAGAGCGAATTCTTGCGTAAAAATGCGAAAAAAAATTTAACTTGCGCTCCATTTTGAAAAAAGGAACATAAACGGACTTTCGAAGATGAAAAAAATAACTGTGTTCAGAGTGGGGATATCCTTGATTCCGATCCTGATTCTCGTGACACTTTTGGCGCTGAACATCAGCATATTCGGCAGCGACGCCATCCTCGGGGCAAGCCAGGTTGCCCTGCTTTTTTCCGCCGGAGTGGCCATCTGGCTGGCTATGTGGCTGTTCAAGGTTCCGTGGCAGGATTTCGAAGAGGCGATCAAAAGCAACATCGGTGACGTGACGACAGCGATCGTAATTCTTTTCCTCATCGGAGCGATCTCCGGGACGTGGACGATGAGCGGAATAGTCCCGACATTCATATATTACGGTGTCAAGATCATCAGCCCCAAGGTTTTCCTCCTGACCGCCTGCGTCATCTGCGCCCTGGTCTCGGTGATGATAGGAAGCTCGTGGACCACAATCGCCACGATCGGTGTGGCCTTGCTGGGCATCGGTAAGGCGCTGGGATTCAGCGACGGAATGATCGCCGGAGCCATCATCTCCGGAGCCTATTTCGGGGACAAGATCTCCCCGCTGTCCGACACAACGGTGCTGGCCTCCTCGATGAGCAAAGTCCCTATGTTCGAGCACATACGCTACCTGATGTACACGACGGTACCGTCTATCGTGATAACGCTCGTCATATTCACAATCCTCGGCTTCTCCCACTCCGGAAGCGACGCTTCATTGGTCAATGAATATAC
>CAVKYA010000003.1:0-32770 GCA_963660255.1 Bacteroidaceae bacterium
TCCCAGTACCATACGAAGTCGGTAGAGAACGGGAATGTCACCGTGATCCATTTTCCTCCTGTGTCGAATGAGCCTGTCTCCTTCCAAGGGGTATAGAGCACACGCGGAAGAGAGATTGACTCGTCGTGGAAATAGGTGTTGTTGGCGGCGCCGAGAGTACACATATCAAGGCTTGCGAAATAGATCTGCATAGGACATCCTGTCCAAGGATGATCGGCAGGGATGCGCATCTCGAA
This sequence comes from Bacteroidaceae bacterium, assembly GCA_963660255.1. Taxonomy (GTDB): domain Bacteria; phylum Bacteroidota; class Bacteroidia; order Bacteroidales; family UBA932; genus Cryptobacteroides. The sequence continues at coordinate 237 of CAVKYA010000003.1, forward strand.
CTTGAGGGCCATATTGGCGAAGTTCGTGAAGTCAACGACCTTCCGGAGGTCAATTCCTTCCGGATCATCAAAGGTCTGAGGTGTGTTCCAGTTGCCAGGCCAGTACTCGAAGTGGTAGCCAGTGTCGCCCCAGTCGGTGCCATCGGCCTTAAGTCCGCCGGCATCGTAAAGCTGGAGATAGTTGCCGTTGATCGAGTTCTCATCGCTCTGGATGGTCTGGGCGTGCCAACCGTGATTGCCACGGGCATCGTCAAAGCTGAAGAGCATTCCGCGCTCATCCTTGTACTGGAACAGCGACTGCGCCGTACCGGACTCGGTGGTCACCTTGATCTTGCCTGGCTTGGCTCCCTCAGGCACAACAACATCGAAAGAATTGATGGTGACATTGGAGATCTCTGTAGCCTCCACTCCCGGGAACTCCACGGTCATAGGCTCGGCGAAATAGCTTCCGGTGATGGTGACGGTTTCCCCAGGCTCAGCCCACTCGAAGGACATTCCGGAGATCTTCGGCAAAGGCAGGAGCACCTTGAAGCCATAGTCCACGACCGTGCTGTCCTTGGTGATAAGGTACATCTTGTCCGTCGTAACCTCAGGAAGATTCTTCGGAACCGCCACGATAAGAGTCTTGTCGGTAATGTAACTGGTGTTCAGAATCGCCTGCTGGTCGTTGAAATAGATGTCGTGGACACTCTTGAGGTTCTCTCCAACGATGCAGATGACCTGCTCAAGACTCGCTGATGTGATGGCCACATCATTGTCAGCCGGCCTTACGAAATGAATTGTCGGCTTGCCGTCAGCCTGTCTGAAACGGTCTGGATAGTCAGCCCTGTCGCAGGAGAAAAGACCCGCGGCGCAAAGAACGGCAGCAAAATATCTTATGATGGATTTCATAATTATCTGTTCTGATTAAAAGTCATACGAATATGTAGAGCGCACGTCAACGTGGACACCCGCAACATCTGATCCCATATTAGGATTGAGGACAACATCCTCGGAAGGGAACGGCATAGTGAACATCGAAGCCTTCACGTCAACGAGTTCCTCATTGCCTTTGTACTTGATCTCTGAGTTGTCCCAAGCGTTAGCTCCCGGACCGGCATATTCACCGGTAGCGTCAAGGACGTAGTTGCCGTAGGCCTTGGAGAGACCGTCCCAGGCGGATCTTTTCTGCGCGAGAAGCTCACTGATGCAACTGTTCACATCGTAGTAGGAACGACGGACGAAATCGTACCAGCGGTCTCCCTCAAGGGCGAGCTCAAGGCGGCGCTCCTTCCAGATGTCATCGAATGTGACAGCCTTCAGAGGCTCAGCGTTGGCACGCTCACGGACCTGGTTGACATATTCAAGGGCAGTCGCGGCGTCACCCGTAAGGAAGCAGGCCTCGGCATAGACAAGGTAAATGTCGCTGAGCCTCAGGATGTGGGTAGGAAGCTGGTTTGTCATATTGGAGGCGTGGACACCAAGGGCGGCCACGTGGTCAGCGTCGTTACCGTAGAGATGCTTGCAGTAATTGGCACCCGTTCCGCACTGGAAGCTGCCGTTCGTGCTGTTAGGAGAATAGCTCGGATCGTAGTAGAAACGGTAGAAATCGAATCCTCCGAGATCTGTCCAGAAATAGCTGTATTGGTCACCGAACATCATCATCGTGGCGGCGCGGCGGTCATCCTTATCATTGGCCTTTCTCACTTCCGGATCCTGATCAGCGGACACGCCGAAAGCGTCCTGAAGGTCAACGGAAGGGCCTTTCCAGTCACCCCAGCAATCTCCGAACTCATCAAAACCACCCATAGCGACATCGCACTGGATTGAGTTCTGGGCTGTCCAGATGCCTGAGGTACTTGTCCAAAGCCAGGAGAACAGGCACTCTCCGGTCTGCTGGAACACCTTCGGAGAAAGACGGAAAACATCTGAATATACAGGGGTCAGAGTCCTGCCGGACTTTTCGATGACATCCTTGGCATAGTCGCGCGCCTTGACAAGATCGTCGTTGTCAAGCGAACCGCTCACGCCAGCCTTTGTGAGATAGACTTTTGAAAGAAGGGCCTCGGCCGCATAGTAGTCGATGCGGTTGTAAACGCCTTTGTAGGAGTTCTTAGGAAGGAGTTCCATAGCCTTCTCAAGAGTCATAATGATATATTCATAGACATCGGCCTTCTGAACCTTCTCCACCTTGTTGTAGTCGCCGGCCTTGATGGACTCGGTGTTGTCGTGGATGATCGGGACATCTCCGAAAGTCCTGACGAGGAAGAAGTATGCCATCGCCTTCCACGAGAGAGCCTCGCCGATGCACTGGTTTTTCTTGGCCTGAGAAGGGCCGTCGGAGCGAAGAATATTGTTGATGACGGTGTTGCAGTGAGCGTTAACCGCCCAAAGCGAGTACGACATATTCTTAAGGTCACCGTCGGTTCCGTTGACGGTAAGGGTTGAGTATGCGCTCTGTCCCTGATAGACATTGCCGCACATAGTCTCCGATCCGTAGATGTAGAAACGGATGATGTCGTACCAAGGAGAATTGTAAAGGTAGTTCACTCCCTGCTCGCACTGCTCATCGTTCTTGTAGTACTGCTCAGTCGTGTAACTGTCCTCTGTCGGACGGTTGAGGAAATCGGAGCAGGACACTGTTCCGAGAGCCAGAATACCGACCGCGAATGCTTTAACTATATTTTTCATTGTCATTTCCTCCATAATTAGAATGTGATGTTCAGCCCGAAGGAGTAAGTGGTAGGCGAAGGATAACGTCCGTTGTCCACTCCGAATGTCAGACCGGTGGAATCCTGCGTGCTTGCGCCGACCTCAGGATCATAGCCCGTGTACTTGGTCAGGGTGTAGAGGTTCTGGATGTTCACGTAGGCGCGTACATTGTCGATCTTCACCTTCTTCAGCATAGCCTTAGGGAAGGTGTAGCCGAGGGTGATGTTCTTGATGCGGATGTAGCTTCCGTCCTCGATGTAACGGTCGCTCAGACGGTCGTTGTCGTTAGGATCGGAGATCGAAGGACGCGGGGTCTTGGTGTTCGGGTTGGCGACAGTCACATTGGTGATGTCGTCGTACCAGTTGCCGCTGGCATAGGTCTTCTGCGGATCGATCGGGACAAGCTGCGCGCGGTCCTTGATGGACGTGTGCTGGTTGGTCCAAGCGCTGTTCATATGGACGAGGCCATTGTAACCCTGACCCATCATATTGTAGTTGAGGATCTTGTTGCCGTATGATCCGTTGATGAAGACGCTGAGGTCAACGTTCTTGTAGCGGAATGTGTTCGTCCAACCGAAAGTGAACTTAGGAAGCGGCGAGCCAAGGTTGGTCTTGTCGGCCTCGGTGATCACACCGTCACCGTTGACATCTTCGTACTTGATGTCACCGACCCAGACCGTGGTGTTTCTGTTGAACACGCCATCGACAGGGTATTTCTCAGCCTTAGGCGAGTTCTGGATGTCCTCAAGGGATGTATAGACTCCAGCCACCTTGTAGCCATAGAAGTTATAGAGGGACTGTCCCACCTCGGTCACGCTGACGATGTCGCTCCACTGTCCGTAGCCGACCAGCTGTGCGTTGGCGGTTCCGTCAAGGGCGACCAGTTTGTTGCGGTTGAAGGAGATCTGGAAGTTGCTGTCCCAGCCGAAATCCTTGTGGTTGATCGGATGGGTGTCGAGAGTGATCTCAAGACCCTTGTTCTCGATGGTACCGTAGTTTCCCTTAGGAGCGGCGAGAGCGGACGAGCCGTTACCGTGAGTTCCCATATAGGCCGGAAGGGTGAGGGACATCAACATATCGGAAGACTTCTTGTTGTAGAGGTCAACAGTCAGGTTGACAGCTCCGTCGAAGAATCCGAGATCGAGACCGAGGTTGGTCTGGCGCTGCTTCTCCCAATGGATACCGGTGTTAGGGATGATCGAAGGACGCTGGCTGTCACCAAGCGCTGACGGCAGCTTGCTCATACCAGATTCCCAGGCTCCGGCGCCGATGTTGGCATTACCTGTCTGTCCCCAACCGAAGCGGACCTTGCCGTTGCTCATCCTGAGGGCTTCCTTCATTCCCTGAAGGAACTTCTCGTTGGAGAATCTCCAGCTTGCGGCGAATGAGTGGAAACCAGCCCAACGGTTGTCCGGACCGAAGTTGGACGAACCGTCGTAACGGTAGGTATAGGTGAGGAGGTAACGGTCATCGTAGTTGTAGGTCTCACGGGTGAAGAACGATGCCATCGCGGATGAGCCGAAACCGGAATTAACTGTAGGGTCGCCGGTGGCGAGCTTGATGTTGTGGATATCATCGGACGGGAGGCCGGTGTTTGTGCCGCTGAGGTAGTTCCAGCTGGATTCCCAGCACTCCTGACCGAGCATCGCGGTCACGCTGTGCTTGCCAAACTGATTGGAATATGTCAGGTAGTTCTTCAGCTGCCAGAACTTGCTGTTGTTCTTCTGCCAGCTCATAGAGTTGGACTTACGGGTCCAGCTTCCAAGATCGACCATCGGCTTGTAGGTCGTGGCGTTGGAGGCGCTGACATCGAAACCAAGCTCGCTTCTGAACACGAAATGCTTCACCGGAGTCAACTCCGCGTAAAGGTTTCCGGTGAGTTTCTGACGGCCGAGAAGGTACTCGTCCAACATCGCGAGAGCGACAGGGTTGGCGCTTGTGTAGCCTTCACGGACAGTCGTCGAATAGTTTCCGTCAATGTCATAGACCGGGATGTCAGGCAGGGTCGAGAGTGAGTAGAAGATCACACCGGCCGTACCATCGGCAAGCTTGATGTTGTCGTTGGTGTTGGCGAATGTGGCGTTCACACCGAGCTTGAACCATTCCTTGAGCTGCGCGTCGATGTTGGTGCGCACGGAATAACGGTTGAACTCTGATCCGATCAAGGTACCTTCCTGATTCATATATGATCCGGAAATATAGTACTGCACCTTCTCCGTACCGCCCTGGGCGCTGATCTGATGCTGATGCTGAAGGGCTGTGCGGAATATCTCATCCTGCCAGTTGGTTCCCTTTCCGAGGATGGAAGGATCAGCGTAGTAAGAGTTCGCGGTCAGTTCGCCGACCGACACCATATCGTTGTAATATTCGGCATATTCACGAAGGTTCATCATATCGATCCTGCTGGTCTGGCGGTTGACGGCGAACATTCCGTCGTAGGTGAATTTCGCCTCGCCGGCCTTTCCGTGCTTGGTCGTGATGAGGACAACTCCGTTGGCTCCCTGAGCTCCGTAGATTGCCGTGGCTGAGGCATCCTTCAGGATCTCCATACTCACGATATCGGAAGGGTTGATTGTCGCCAAAGGTGAGATCGTGGAGACCTTTCCGTTACCGAGGGATCCAAGACCGAAGTCACTGCCCGAGTTTCCGCCACCCTGGACGATCACACCGTCTATCACGTAAAGAGGCTCGGCGTTGGAATTGACCGTCGCCTGTCCACGCACGCGGATCGAGGATGACGAGCCAGGGGCTCCTGAGGTCTGCACGGCGGACACACCGGCGGCACGGCCCTGAAGCGACTGGTCGAGGTTGGTGATGACGGATCCCTTAAGATCCGACTCCTTCATCGAGACAGAAGCTCCGGAAAGGTCGCTCTTTTTCATCGTACCATAGCCGACAACGACTACCTCGTCAAGGAACTGAGTGTCCTCGGCCATCACGACATCAATCTTGGCCTTGCCTGAGACCGAGATTTCCTGAGCCGCGTAACCGATAGAGGTGAAGACAAGGACGGCGTTGTCCTTGACTGTGATCGAGTAATTGCCATCCAAGTCGGTTATGGTACCGTTGCTGGTACCTTTCTCCTGGATGCTGGCCCCAATGACTCCGAGCCCGGACTGGTCCTTGACGGTACCGGTCACGGTCTTTGTCTGCGCGAGGGCTGTCAGTGAGCTTCCGAGGAAGAGCACCAACAAGCAAGTCAACAGCTTACTTTTCATACCATCTGATTTTAGATTAACGTTATTATATATGTATTATTTTGTCGCTTTCTCCAACATTCCGGTGTAGGTTCTGACCAGATCGATCGTGCTTCGGTCCGACAGATACACCCCGTTGAGTCCCTGCGCCTCCTGAGAAGGATCGCCGCAAAGGTCATCCCCTTCCTGCCAGGTCTCGTGAGCCTGTCTTGCCACACCGCTCCAGCTCCAGAAATTGCAGCCGGCGAGAAGGCCATCCTCAGAGGCGGACCTGACAACCTCATTGAATATGAGAGTGTAGTAGTCGTTTCTGCCTTCCACGGTCGCGGTGTTTCTCCAATCCTGCCCGTCTCTCGGATAGCCGAACTCCTCAACGACAACAGGTTTGCCGAGTTCACGGGCTATGTCCAAATGGTGTCCGAGGTACTCAAGGGTCCTGTTCTTGGCCAAATCCGGATCCCCGGTCTCCTCACCTTCCTTGATCCAGCCCCAGTTGAACGGCCAGATGTGGACGGTGATGTAGTCGATGTACGGGCAGTCGTTCAGCCTGCGGCAGAGATCATAATCGCCGTCGTTGCAGCCCATCGCGCCTTCGTTACCGGTGCACACAAGGTGGTTGGAGTCCAATGACTTGATGAATTCCGCAGTTCCCTGAATATATTTGACAAAAGCGTCCACCTTGACGGAATCTGTACTGAACGGTCTCGGCTCGTTGCAGATCTGCCAGGCGAAGACGGCCGGGTTCTGTGAATATCTCTCCACATACCTGCGCACGTGCTCACGGAAAAGCTCCACGGCCTTCTCATTGGCGGCGAACTCAGCCATAGCGCACATATACGGCCAGTAGCCATCCACGGCGGGATGCGGCTGAGGACCGGCTCCGGCAGCCTCAAGGTAGGAACGATAACCGCTCGGACTCCATTCCCAAGCATTGTTCAGGAACAGGACCGCGGCCATATCACGTTTCTCCAGCTCGGAGAGCAAGATGTCCATCCCTTCGAAATTCTCCTCAGTGGCGCAGACTCTGATGTTGGTCAGGCCGAGAGCCTTCAAGGAATCCAACTCGGTGACAAGACGGCTATGGTCACTGACAGCGATGTCGGAGGCGTACCAGACATTCGTGCCGATGAAGCGTACTGGCTTGCCGGCCTTGACGATGTGTGAGTCCTCAACGCCGAAGAAATCGGGGCCTTCCGAGCGCCCGACACACGAACTCATTGTAAACAAGCAGATTAAGACTGCGAGAATTAATTGATTACGTTCCAAGTGTCAATAATTTTGTTAACGATGCAAAATTACGCACACACTGAAACGAAAACAAATACAATTTTGATAAATACTACAAATTATCCGCTACACGATGACTTTCTTCTTCTTGTACATCGAACGGAACTCGTGCGGAGTCATACCTTTACGTGACTTGAAGACCCTGTTGAAATTGGACAGATTGTTGAATCCGCAGGAGTAGCAGATCTCGGAGACGTTAGAGGTAGTGTCAACGAGCGCTCTGGCGGCGTTACCGAGCCTGATGTCAATCAGATACGAGGACAATGTCTTGCCGGTCCTAAGCCGGAAGAAGCGGCTGAACGAACTCGGGCTCATTCCCACGAGATCAGCAAGTTCCGGCAGCGTGACCTCCTCGGCGTAGTGTTGGTTTATATATTCCTTCACCTTCATCACACGGCGGCTTTCAGTGTCCCTCGGGGAATGGGCGAACGAACTGCTGGCCAACTCCTTAGCCTCGCTATGAGACAGGATGTAGAGCAGTTGCAGACAGTCGATGAACTGCATAAAGCTATCCTTTTTGCTGACCACCGCGTTGATCTGTGAGTAAGCGCTCATAATCGAGCCGAGCGAAAATGCCAATCCGTGGCTGGCCCTGTCAAGCATCCGCTTGATGCTGGCGAACTGGTTCCTTTCAAGGATCCCGCCGTTGAACAGTTCCGGTGCGAACTGGATCGTTATCTCCCTTATGTCCGGAGATTTGCACGTTCCCTGCTCCCAGACGTGCTCCAGATTCTCCCCCGCGATGAGGACAAGATCATATTCCCCTATCGTCTCCACGCTGTCTCCGACAATCCGGCGCACCCCAGGAGCATTCTGAATGAAGTTCAGCTCATACTCCCTGTGCCTGTGCAGCGGATAGGTGAACTCCTTCTTGTGCCTCTCCACAATGTAGAAGCAATCCCGCTGCGACAGCCCTGATATTTCCGAAAAAACCTGAGACATACCATCACAAACATAATACTTTTTTAGCAAATTTTTAACGTATTAAGCAATTTTTTATGTATTTTTGAATATGAAAACACTTGTCAAGATCCTGGCGGCGGCGATGATGGCCGCCCAAACCGTTTCCTGCGCTCCGCAGAAAATCGCCATAGCCGCCCACCGAGGTTTTTGGGACTGCGAGGAGGCCGGCTATGCTGAAAACTCTATCAAGTCTCTTGAGATGGCGCAACGGAACAAGCTGTGGGGAAGCGAATTCGATGTGCAGATGACATCGGATCTAGTTCTGATGGTCTATCACGATGTTGAGATCGACGGCAAACGCGTCAGCGAGCACAAGTACGCCGACTTCAAGGATTACCGGCTAAAGAACGGAGAGAGAATCCCGACTCTTGACGAATATCTCGCCCAGGGCGCGAAAAGCAGGACGGTGATGGTGCTTGAGATCAAAAGGGCCGCCGATCTGCCAAACGAGGACTATCTGATCGACCAGTGCGTCAAATCACTGAAGGATCATAAGTTATTCAAACCCAAGCGTGTGGTATTTCTTTCCGGGAATATGAGCATCTGTGAGAAACTCGCCGCCCGCTGTCCTGGTTTCACGGTTCAGTACATCAGGTACGACAAGAGCCCCGCGGAAGTGGCCAGGCTTGGCGTCAACGGCGTGGCATACCCTCGAAAGACATTCAAAAAGCACCCGACGTGGATCAAAGAGGCCCGTGACAATAAGATGAACGTAAACTGCTGGGCGGCCAAGACCGAAAAGGACGCGCAGAATATGATCGACATCGGTGTCGATTGCATCACGACAAACGATCCGCTTCTCATCAGGGAGAAACTCGGCAAAAGGGAAAGAAGAAGATAAACTTACAGCCCAGGATCGATCCGAATGACAGCCGAGACCGGGAAATGATCCGACGCGTAGCCGCCGGAGTACAGAGATGCATCACAACGGTAGGATTCAACGCTGACGGAAGCGCCTCTGCAATAGATGTAGTCTATGCGGGAGATCCCTGCGGGATATTTATAGGCATTGTACGTGTTTTCCGGCCCGACACGCACGGCCGGAGAGGCAAGATCATAGGTGTCAAGCCAATATTCACGGAACACCTTTGACGCGTCCGATTCAGGCGTGGAGTTCATATCACCGACAAAGAATGACGGGAAATTCTCCGCATTGAACTGTTCCTCCATCCTGCGGTAGAGCGAAGCGAATCTGGAGTTGGGTTTCTTGTTGTAGCAGGCGTGCGTGCACATCAGAAAGAACCGCTCTCCGGAAGCCTTGTGCCTCAACACAGCGCAGCATCCACCACGGCGATAGTTCCCGTTCGGTCCAACATCAGCCAGCGAACAGACATCCGGCATGTCAGAAATCCAGAAAAACCGCCTTTCGAGAATTTCGAAAAGCGATTTTCTGAACATTATGCCGTGCGCCTTGTCCCCTTCCCCGGTCTGGGAATACGGGCTGAAAAACCAGAATGAATATTCATTCCCAAGTTCTTCCGCCAGGTCACGCTGCATCCTGGAGTTGACTTCCTGGAGCCCTGCAACATCGAACCCGGCGCACCGCAGTGACTCCATAAGCCTTGGCTTCCTGACCTCCCAGCGGTTGTCACGGCCGGTGTCAAGATGCTCCATCCTGAGATTATATGTGCCAAGTGTGAATATCATCCTTCAGCAATAAAATCATTTACCGACCTTTCGACGGAGTAAGATCGACTTTGAAATCCGCATAGATCGGGCAATGATCTGAAGGATAATACCCTTCGTACCGCCTGTTATCGCAAGTGTAGCCAAGAGGCTTGACCCCGTCACCACGGTAATAGATATAGTCAATCCTCGGAGCCGCATCCATATCCTCGTTCTCTCCCCGCTTGTTGAAAGTGCCTACAGAGCCTTTGCGAACCTCCGCCGGAACAGTCAGAAACGTGTCATTCCAATAAGTGCGGAACAATTCCGAAGACCCGGTCCACTCCCTTGTGTTGAGGTCGCCGACAAAGAATGACGGAAGGTTCTCGGGGTTATATTCCTTCGCCCGCTCAAGGATGATCGGAGCGACATTGGCGTTGGCCTCCTTCCCCAAAGGCATATGACTCATCATCAGGAAGAAGCGCAAGCCCGTCGCGTTTTCCTTGAATATGGCGCAGCAGGCTCCACGGGTGTATCTCTTCTCGTCCCACCCCTTGCTCTTCACATCCGGAGTCGGCGACAGCCAGAAATGGTGGCTCTCCAGCATCGTGAAACGATCCTTGCGATAGACGATTCCCTGCGCCTTGGGCCCCACTCCCCCATCCTTGTTGTATGGACTGAATATGAACCATTCGTATTTCCCGCCTTCCTTTTCGACAAGTGCCGGGAGCTCATTCTGAATCACGGTGTCGAACTCCTGCACTCCGAACACATCGAAACCGATGTCGGCGATGGTCTTGGCCAGACGGAACTTCCGGATGTCCCAGGCATAGCCGTCATTGCGAGGCCCTGGCCTCCACAGGTTGTAAGAGCCGACACGCATCTGAACCGAGGCCGGCTCCTTTGACTCCGCAACAGCGGCCTTCCTGCCGGTTCCGCACGACACCAGCGCCAATATGATCAATGAATATGCAAGAATATGTCTCATAATACCTTAACGAATATATTTCCTAAGAATCTTGTTCAACTTAGGCGACATCTTCTCCAGCATTCTGGAGAAACCCACATCCGTAGGATGCGTGCCGTCGGCTGTACCGATGCTGTCATCGCCAAGGAATCCGTCAGAAGGGATGAAATAGATGTTCTTGTCGGTCTTCATCCTGGCTCTGACCTTCTCCTCGCCAGCCTTCTGCTTCGCGGCCTCGTAGGCATCCGCCTCCTCATTGAAATTACGTCTCTCCCTACGGATTGTCTGGAGGAAGATCAGCGGAGTCTCGGGATGAGCCTCACGGATAATGTCCACAAAGCGGTCGAACGATTCGTTTATCACCTTTGCGGAAGGGTTCGAGAACTGGTCGAACACGAAAGCGTCGGCATCGATGTCAGCGGCCACTCTGGCCCAGCACTCCTGAAGCTTTGCCTGGCCACTGAAACCAAGGTTCAGGCAATACAATCCGTTGTCACGGCCATATCTCGCGACGTAACTCATCCCGGCACGGCTTGCCGCCGAACCGTGGGTGATGCTGGAGCCGAGAAAGACAATCTTGTGGGCGAAAGGATTTGGCGACGCGATGATCGAACTGCCGGAATCCACACCTATCTCAAGAGCCTCAACCGAGTCGAAAAGAGGTAGGTACAACAGACATTCCTTAGCGCCATCCGGCATAGATGAGATGACCTTTCTTTCGTGATGGACACAGTCTCCGGACATATTCGGAGATCCGACGGCGGCGAACACCCAACGTCCGTCACGCTTTATGTAAAGATCCAGGCCTTTCTGGGCGTTGGCTCCGGTGTTCACTCCTACAACCCTAAGAGGAGATGTCACCCACTTCAACGACAGCGACTTGCTGTCAGTGCTGAAAGCGACATACAAACCTGTTGACTGAAGACATTTCGTGGCCATAGAGCCTTCGATGCCATATTTCTCGGGATCGAGTCTTGAATATGGATGTCCGGGGACCTCGCCGGCCTTTCCGTACACCCCGAGAGTCGCGGCGTCCACATAGACCGGAGCGTCAGCGTCCTTTCTGTCAGAACGTATTCCGTACATTTCGTAACCAACCTCACGGACCTTGTCAACGGTCTCGTAGTACGGCGAGTCGCAGATGTCCGTGAAGCCAACCTGATAGTTCTCTCCGTCGAAACGGCCGGTGCAGGCCTGGTCGGAGAACTGATGCCAATGCGTTCCAATGACATTCGGGTGCTCCATAGCGGACTTCACGTAGCGATAGTACATATCCGCGCGCTCGTTCTGGTTGCGGGTGTAGATAAGTCCCGGATGGAACATTCCACGATCCATAGCCCCGAAATGGAACTCGCCGATCATAACCGGCTTGTCAATGCCCTCAGGCAGAGAGAAGTCATACAGATCCGGACGATAGATGTTGTAACTCAAAACGTCGCAGTACTTCGCGGCGATGTTGAGCACATCAGCGTTCGAGCCGGAGAAACGGCAACCCAGATAGAGGACATCCGGAGCGACCTCCTTGAACACACTTCGGACAGTGCTGAAATACGCCTCGATGATCTTCACGTTGAACTCTTTCAGATCCTTCTTCGCCGAAGCCGGAACCTTGTTCCTGTTCTCAAGCAAAGCGTCCCACGAGGCGAAGGATGTCTTCCAAGCCTCATTGAGTCTCTGAATATCAGAGTAGCGCCCCTTGAGCCAGTCCACCATCGCGATCTTTGCCTTCTGGGTGGCCGGAGCCATAATCGTGCAGGTGGCAAGATATTCAGTGTCACCCCATTTTATCTCGTTGTCCACGAAATAGCCAAGGCACCACGGGTCATCCAGCTGCCTTTTGCGGGCGACAAGCTGAGAGCGCACCGACTCGGCGAAGCCCTCGTTGAACGGATCCATAAATTTCCACCACGATCCGCCCGTGCCCTCTATGATCGGAGAGGAGATCTCGATACGGTCAGTGTAAACCGTCCTGTCCATCAGGCAGATGTCCTTGTCGGAAGAGTTGGCGATCGTGTTCAGTCCCCAGCTGCGGAGCCTTCTATGCGCCAGGTCGGCGAATACATTCTTGTAGTCCTCGCCATACTTCCTGTAGGCGTTGGCGGAGGAGTAATCGTAAGTCTCCTGGATCCCCCTGACAGTGTAGTAAGGCTTGAGGAGCGCATCGTAAGTCTCGTAGAAATGAGCCATCTTGGTACCCTTCTCCGGCAGGTTCTCGAAATACTCTTTCCTGCCGTCCAACGGGGTGATTCCAGTGGAGGTGGTGACGCGGACAACTCCGTGCGACCAGAAGAGATAGCCATCCGGATCGATCATCCACCATTTCCCGTCCACTTTCTGGACTCGGAAATGTCCTGTAGCCTCAAAGCGTGGGCCATTCTTCCAACCACCGTAGCGGGACCAGTCGTCCGCACCGGTGTGGGCGAGGAGATATTCCTTCTCCTTTTCCCTTGCCTTGCGCAGGTCCTCGTCGCTGTGGGTCTTGCCAGGCCAATCCTTATGCTTGAACTGTCCATATTCATCGACAAACGGGAAGAAACGCGACTCGTCCCAAGTCATCCAAGGGGCAAGCCTGGACTTCTCGCCTCGGGCGAACCTCAAGTCCGTTATGGAATAATCCGCACCGGCGACGTGCTTGAAGGCATTGATCTTTATCATCTTGACCGATGACAGATCGACGCTGTACGAATAATGCTCGTCAATGGAATACGGAGTGTTGCGCAGCCCCTTGAACCCGTTGTAGATCTCCGGATACGGGAGCTTGGCCGGAAGCGGGATCACCACCTCGCGGGTCTCGTTAGGGAATATCAGCAGGCGGTCGCTCATCGCACCCTTCTCCTGCTTATTGTTGTTGGAGTTATATACCGTGTCCTGGATCTGGACGGCCATAACCAAAAACGAGTTTCTCTTGTTGGTAAGGGTGAACCGGAGGGACGCATATTCAGAGACATCCAGATCGGTGTAGAATCTGATGCCGGAGTTGGCGCCCTTCGTGCTGATCTCAACCGTGTTTCCATTCACATTGGTGGTGGCTCCGGCAACAGGGCTGAACTTCAGACCATTCTCGCCGACAAGACGCAGGTCAGACTGCGCAACCGCAAAGCCCTGGCTTAACACCAGGGCCGCTAAGATATTCAGTAAGAATTTATTCATAATTCTTTTCATTCTCGTCCTGCCATTCGTTGATTCCGTCGCGGATTCGGTTGCGGAACTGGAGGTAGTCGGTGACGTAGGTTGTGGTCCCGTCACCGTTGGAGAAGCTGTAGTTCAGAGTCAATCTCCTATCCTGCAAGAGTTTGGCATCGTTATAAACGCTCGGTTGGTCAGCGATAGGCTTGATCTCCTTCGAGCCGTCGGCGGATGAGATGGTGATGTCATTGCCGTTGAACTTCAGCAGAAGATTGCCGGCGTTCAGACCGATCTTGTCGGTCATAACCGTGGACGCGTCAACCGTTGTCAAGGAATATACCTTGGAGTCAGCCTGCGGGATCACAAGGTCGTACACATCCTCCGAGACCACCCAGCCGGTCACGTCGTCCTTCACCACTGTCTTTCCGCCGTGATACCAGTTTCCAAAGAACTTGTTCTCACACTTCACGACAATGATCTCGAAACTCTTCTCGCACAGAACCGAGTCAACGTCTGCCTTGTTCAGTTTGAATCCGAGCGCATAGTAAGGCTTGAAGGCGTTAGCGTCTTCCTCGATGGCCGGGGTAGCCTTTATCGTAACCGCCGCGGTATGCCGGCCCTTCTTGATGACCATCTTGTCCAGACCGTCAAGAGTGTAATATTCAGAAGGCAGCGGAGTCAGTTCCGTCAGGCCGCTCACTCCTTCCGTGACATATCTCTGGCTGAGGTCCCCGAACTGTCCTCTTCCGTTCAGTCCGTCAAGCGCCGTGAAGCTTGTAACTCCAAAGGTTGTGGTGTACTGTGAAAGATCCTCGGAAAGAAGCTCATTCCTAAGTTCCACTCCAACCTTCCGATCCTTGTTGTTGACGGCGGTTCCGGCAAGCGCCACGGTGAAGTCGAATTTTCCTTCCTCACCGATGACAAAGGTCCTGAGGTCGTACTGGTAGGCGATGTAGGCAGCCGTGTAGTCGTAGTCCAAGGTGTAGTCCTTGTAGCATCCGGCCAGCAGGAGCGGCGCCAGAGCGGACAAAAACAATTTTCTCATATTCATTTTCATTTCTCTCCAAATTTAGTGATTATCTCCAGGTTTCCCAACCCTCGTTCTGCACAAGGTTCGCGCACCTTCTGATGTCAGTGTAAGGGATAGGAGCCCACAATGAAGGGAACTTCAAGGTTTCCACAACGTTGTCGAGCTGGTACTCGCCTTCCGCTGAGATCCTGGCTCCGTGGATGGCCACGTTCACGTCATCCACGCTCTTCGCCCAACGCCTGAGGTTGTAGTAGCGGTCACCCTCGAAGCAGGTCTCCACGCGCCACTCGCTCCTGACCAGTTCCTCGAACTTGTCGGCCCCGGCTGCGGCACACTCGTCGAGGAAAGGATCCTCAACGCTTCCGATGCCAGCCACGCCATCATTTGAAGGACGGCCGCGAAGCCATTTGACCGCCTGCTTGGCGGAGTAGCCGAAAGTGGTCTCATCCACAGGGCCGACCACCTTGTTGGCCGCCTCGGCGAAGATCAGGCACATATGTGTCCAGTTCATCATATGGACGCAACGGTAGCCGGACTCGACGGTCTGGTCAGACTTGTTCCATCCGTTGTACAGGAATTTCCTTATATAATAAGAGGTCGGTGACACGTTCGTTCCTCCAGGAGCGTCCTTCCCGCCTTCCTTTATCTCAAAGGTGTACATTTTCTCACCATTGAGGTCACGGATCACCTGAGATCCATCGTAATAGATCGCTGAATAGAACCTCGGATCCCTGTCCTTGTAAGGATCCTTAGGGTCGTAGCCGCTGCGGCTGTCCGTGATAGGATAACCGTTCTTCATCGGGAAAGCGTCCACCAGATCCTGGCTTGGAGCGATATGAGCGTTGCCGCCGAACTCCCTCGGATAGAAAGCGACCTCCGTAGCGGTGCTTGTGGAGAAAGTCGAGCACCAGATGATCTCGGCGCTGTTGGTGTTGTCCCAGCGGAATCCCTTGGCAGGATCGAATCCGCCGGCGAGCGTGCTTTCCACCTCAAGCTTATGTTTCATCACCTTGGCGGCATACTTGGCGGCGTTCTCGTACCTTGTCATATCATTCGAAGGGTTGAACGCGGGGCTGGCCCAGAAAAGATATACCATAGCCCTGAGTCCATCGACAATCACCTGATCCATAGTACGGTAACGAATGGCGCCTGTGACCTGTGGACTCTGGGTAGGGTCACCAGGATAGTCCCTGTTGTTGTAAGGAAGATGAACGCTCGCGGAATCACAGTCCTTCAGGATCTGCTCCACACACTCGTCCACAGTCGCCCTGCGGACGGAGTTGTTGTCCATCTTTCCGGCCTCGGACGGAGTCAGCATAAGAGGGACACCCCACATATTCCCGTCAACTCCCTTGCCCGCGAATGTGCGGAGCAGGTCGAAGTGGAGCCACGCCCTCAGACCGAAGGCGCTTCCCTGCTGGCAATGTCTGTAAACCCTGTCAGCCTCGAAATCAACAAGATAACGGGTGTTGTAGCCGACATTGTCCTTCAGGAAAAGGTTCAGATAGTTGATGGCCGTGTAGTCATTGTTCCACTTGGAAGCGAAAGGATTGTTGCCCATCCTTGCGTTGCCCTTCGAGAAGGATCTCCACATCGCCGTCTCCGAACGATAGAGAGCGTCATCCGTGGCCGCCGCAAGCCCGGCGCAGTAAGTACTGTAATAGACAGCAGGGAAATAGTCGGCGTAGACCTTGTCCACAAATCCTCTCAGCAGTTCCGGATAGTCATCGAAATTCTCATCGTTGTAACTTCCGTCCGGAAGCGGATCGAGGAAGGAGCATCCTCCCGCAAGAATCGCAGCTACCGTAAGGCCGAATATGGTGTTTTTGATTTTCATAATCTTGATTGCAGTTTATCCGTTAAAAGTTCAGTTTGATGCCACCGGTGATTGTCTTCATCAAAGGATATGAGCTGACGCCAGCGTTGATGTTCTCAGGGTCAACATCCTTGATGCCGGTGATGGTGGCGAGGTTCTGTCCCTTGACCGAGAAGCGGATGCTCTTGATCGCCTTGCTTCTCAAAGGAAGAGTGTAGGCCACCTCGACATCCTGGATCTTGAACCATCCGCCGTTCCTCAGCCAGAAATCAGAGGTGATGAAATTGTTCTCATCCTTCACGTATGCGAGACGAGGGTAGTCTCCACCGATGTTGTCCCTGACGAACGCGGAGTAGTTTCCGTCACCCGTACCATTCCAGAAATAGTCATTTGTCAGAGCGGTCTTGAAGAAGGCGCGGCCAGTGCCGATCACGCTCACTTCCAGATTCTTCCAGGCGAATCCCAGATTCACCTGATAGTACAGGCGAGGGTTGGAATGACCGATGATCACCTGATCGTTGGCGTCTATCTTGCCGTCGTTGTTCACGTCCTCGTACATCAGGTCGCCTACCGCGACATCAGATGAATATGCCGGGACAGTGGCAAGCTGCGATTCATCGGTGAACTTGCCGATGCACCTGTACCCCCAGATGGCGTCGGCGTTGACACCGGTCCTCTTCTGGTAGTCATAAAGATAGTTGTCCTCGACCACCTTGTCGTTCTTCTGAATATAAGTCTGGGCACTGACTCCGGCGGACACTCTGAAATCACCGAATGTCTGGGCATAGTTCAAAGTCGCGTCCACACCACGGATCGAGAGAGCCGTGAAGTTCTCGTACATCGCCATACCCGAGAGTCCGAACACACCTGGAGTCACGGACACCGTGTTCGCGATGATGCCGTCAATCTTACGGTAGAAGAAGTTCGTGTTGAACGAGAACATATTCAGGAAATCGAAGTCAAGTCCCGCGTCAACCTGATAGATCTTCGCCCAGGAAAGGTCTTCGTTAGGCACCCTGCTGATGGTGGTCTTCTGGGAGACCCAGTTGGCAGTGCCGCCGAACCAGCAGTCCTGTTTGTCGTTAGGGCCGTAGTACATCGAGCTGGCGAACGAGTAGATTCCTCGGTAAAGGTACGGTTGGTCAAACAACGATGTCTGACCGATGATTCCCGCCTGCGCGCGCAGTTTGAGATTGTCAATCCAGGAGACACTCTTCAGGAAGCCTTCGTTGGAGGCCACCCAAGCGAGACCGGCGGTCGGGAAGAAACCGAACCTGTTGGCCCTGTTTAGGGTATGTGTGCCGGCGTACTCGGCGACAACCTCGGCGATGTACTTGTCAGCGTAGGAATATGAAAGGTCAGCGATGCCGTACATCTGTCTCTGGTACCAGGTCGAAGCCTTGTTGGAGGTGCTGTTCAATGTGAATGTCGCTCCGGCGGCGATGTTGTGCATTCCGAAACGCTTGTCGTAAGACAGTCTCTCGTACATTCCGAGAGCCTGTACGGAATAATTGTCAAAAGTGCTCTTGCCGGTGGCCTTCGTTCCGCGGTGGCCGGAGATGTCACCCTTGCCGGACTCCTGTGTCCAATAGTAAGCGAGGTAATCATTGTTCTTGCCGATCGTGGTCTGGACGAAAGACGAGTTGGAGAAGCCTGTCCTGGAATGAAGTCCGTCAAGCAGCCAGGAAAGATCGATGTCCAAGGCCGTGTTGAAAAGTCCGGTTCTCATCCTGTGGGTTCTGAAACCACCTTCCATCTGAAGAGCGTAATAGTTGTCAGGGAATGTCCTGGATACTCCATAGACGGTCGTACCCTTGGTTTCACCGGTCTCCTCGTCTCCGGTAGCTGTACCGAGAGTCAGAGGATAGGCCACGGCAGGGACGATCCGGTAAGAGTTCCACGATGTCCTTCCGTAGCGCTGGAACGAGAGCAGTGAGGAGAAATCCACGGATACCTCGATGTAGCGCCCGATCCTCGCGGCCATACCGGCTGAGATGTTGAAACGGCTGTAGTCAGTAGTGGCTCCGCCTTTCACAAGATCTCCGGAATAAAGGCCGTTGAGAGCGAAATTATACCGTACATTGTTTCCTCCGCCATAGAAGCTGATCCCGGCCCTGGACAGCGGATAGGAGTTCTTGTACATCAAAGACTTATAGTCCACATTCGGGTAAAGAAGGTCGTACGGGTCGTTCTTCGCGAATCCGTTGATCGCCTCTGGGGAGTACAGCTCATCGTAGCCGCTGGCGGATCTGGCGGCGTTGTTCAATGTGGCATATTCAACACCGTTCACCCATTCAGGCACACGGCCGGCCATACTGATACCACTCTCCATATCCACATTGATGCGCATAGGAGTGTTGTACCCTCCCTGTTTTGTGCGGATCAAAAGGGCGCCGTTTGTGGCCAGAGGTCCGTACTTGGCCCTGTCCACAACATCTGTAATAACGGTGATCGACTCTATCTGGTTTGGATCCAGCAAAAGCTGGCTGAACGGAATGTGCATATCGTTCACGATGCACATCAGATCAGTGTTACCCCTCATCGTCAGTTGGATGTGGCTGTTGTTCATCGTGTACATTGCGTATGCGGACGGATCAAAGCCACCGGACAGTTCCCTGACATCCATTCCCGGCACGACTCCCGTCATACTGTTCCTTAGGTCTCCGGCGACCTTGGTCTCCAGTTTAGGAATATTCACGGTAAGTCCACTGCCGGTTGTCTGCCAGTAGGTCAGTTTCTGTCCCCACGGATAGGTTATGACAGAGTCCTTTTTCTCCGGGCCGGCAGCCGACATCTCAACGCAAGCCATCGCCGCGGCAAGGACAGATATTATATATTTTAATGCTTTCATTCTTGTGTCGTGTTAATTACTTCCAGGTCCAGTTCACAAAATTCTTGAGTTTGTAGGCCTCAGAATCAGGGAAAGGAAGGTAGTACATATAGTCCTTCCATACACACTGACGGTTGTTCGGAATCGCACGGACCTCGAACTTCCTGCCCAGAGGATACTCGTCACTCTTACTGATGCTTTCCACATACATTCCGTAGAGAGTCTTGCTCATAAGTTCCGGGGCGGTCTTCCATCTTCTGATGTCATAGTAGTAGTGATGTCCCTCGAAAGCCAGCTCGACGCCACGCTCGTTGCGGATTCTCTCGCGGAAGCTGTTCTTGTCGGCGGTATACTTATCCTGCACGTCCGGCTGGCCAACACGGTTTCTGATGATGTTGACAGCCTGCACGGCGGTAAGGTCAAGTCCACCGGCGGTGCCGTTCGGACCGTATGCCTCGTTGACAGCCTCGGCGTAGTTCAGGTACAACTCGGCAACTCTGACAATAGGGTCAATATGATAATGGTTGGTGCCCTTCGTGCCAAACTTGCCGTCCCAGTATTTTTTGCAGTAATAACCTGTACTTGAATATCCCTGCGTACCGTTATCCTTTGATCCCCAGTCTATTCCGAATGTCACATTGACTCCGCTGAGCTTTGTCACAGGATAGGTCTTCTTCGACGGATCATAGTAGATGTTGATGACCTTGCCCGTGGCCGCGGCATTGGCACTGCCGTCGTGGACTATGGTCAGATCCAGGCGTGGATCACGGCCAGCGTATGGATTCTGCGGATTGTAATGCCCGGCTGCGATCGCGGCGGCCTTGTCTTCCTCGGTCACCAGCGGCTCACCGTAGGCGGTCTCGTACCTGTCCACAAAATTCTGTGTCGGGCAGACACCTGATGAGCCGGCCCTTCCAGACTGCGGATACGCAAAGATGCCCACAAAGTTGGCGTGATTGTTCTTGGCCCTGTAAGACCAACTCCAGATTGTCTCGTTGGTCATCTGCTTGCCATAGAAATTATCAGTGTACTGAGCCAGCGGGAGGAGAGTGAATCCAGCATCCAAGGCAGCCTTCAGAGCCTCAGCCGCAGCATCGGCGGCCACAACCCAATCCTCATTCCCTCTCTCGTTGTGCAGCTCGCTCGCGGCGTAAAGCAAAGCCCTTGAGCGGATTCCGATGGCCGCGATGCCATTGATCTCGTCAACAGTACCTGACACAAGGTTCTCCGGAGTGTTGCGACGGGCCACACCGGCGGCCACCATCATCTCGTAACCTGTCTTAAGGTCCTCGGCCGCCTTTGTCAGCGTCTCGTGGGTGGACAGTCTCGGAAGATCCCATTCCTCATCGGCCTCGATAACGTGATCTATATAAGGCATTCCCCCGAACAGACGGCAAAGGGTAAAATGGGCGAATCCACGAAGCGCGAACGCCTGACCAAGAAGGTCGTTCTTCTGATCCTCGGTGATGTTCAGACACTCGTCTATGTGCGCGATTGTCATATTGCACCTTCTGATCGTGGAAAACATAGCCTTGGCGATCGGCTTGTTGTCAGCCTTACCGGTATCAAATGTCACTTTCTCAAGGAAATCCTGGGTAAGGGAGCCCTGCTTGAAATACTGCTGGGTGACACCCATCTTTCCTGCGTCAGCGATGTCCGTCGTGTTGTACCAAGAGAAAGAATATTGCTGGAAAAGGTCATAATAGAAAGGGTAAGCGATGAGGACTCTCTCCATATTCTTTCCTCCGTTGGATTCATAGATCCAATCGAAATATTTGCGGAACGCTGAATATGAGCCGAACACTTCCTCGTCTGAAAGTCCCAGCTCAGGATCGACGTCAAGGAAATTGCAGCCGCTGACACCGAAGAAAGCGATGACTCCCAGCAGACTGTATTTTATCTTGTTAATAAAAGTTTTCATATTCATTAGAATGCAAGGTTGACATTAAGTTTGAGCATCCTCATTGTCGGATAGGAGTTCGCCGCCGTGGTGAGTCTCTGAGGGTCGGTGTCCGTGATGTTGGAGAATGTCCACAGATTGTTGCAGACAAGTCCGACAGAAAGATGTTTCACACCAAGGATCCGTTTGATGTTCGGCCCGGAGAACCTGTACGACACCATAACCTCCTTGACAGTCATATAGTCCGAATGCTTCCAGGTGAAATCAGGAATCGCCAGATCGTAGCCAGGATAGGTGGAGGTACCACCGCCCCAAGCGTACATCTCGTCAGAGAATGACAGAGCCGGGATGTCCGAATCCCTGTTGGTCGGAGTCCAGTAGTTCAAATGCGAATCGTGGATAACATACGCTCCGGCATAGAACGGAACGATGTTCACACGCTTGTAGTTGATGTACTTGCCGATGGTGCCCGTGCACAGCACCTTGAATGTCAATCCCTTGTAAGATCCGCCCACGTTGAATGAATATACACCCGGAGCGTAGGTTGAACCCTTCAGCACGTGAAGATCCTGCTGGGAGATCTTTCCGTCCGGAACGTAGTCAAGGAACTTATAGACTCCAGGAACAACGTTCGTCCACTCAGTGGCATAGTTAGGGTAGCCGTGGATCTCGTCGATGCTTCCGAAGAATTTGTCATCGATGAGTTGGTCTCCTGTTCTTGAAGACTGGAGAGGTGTTCCGGCATATTTCTGATATTCAGGAGCGTAAGGAGCGTCGCCGTACTTGGTTATCCTGTTCTCGCTGAGTCCGATCATACCGCCGAAATTGTAGGTGAAGCCACCGGAGGTAGTGTTCTGCCAGTTGGCCTCGACCTCGAAGCCGTGCTTCTTCAAAGCACCTGCGTTCACATCCTTGTAGGCGACACCCACAAAGGCTGTCACGACAGGAGGCATCAGCATATCGTTACGCTTCTCGTCATACAGATCGACATTGACTGTGAGCTTGTTCTTGAAGAATCCCATCTCAAAGCCGAGATCCTGCTTGTGAGCCGTCTCCCATCTCGCCGTCGTGTTGGCGGCCGCCATCTCCTGATAATAACCGCTGGTCTGAGTCCAGGAAGAATAATAGAGCCAGTTGCTGCCAGAAGCGTCGCTACCGACCAAACCGTTCGAGTAGCGGATCTTCATCGTACTCCACCAAGGCATCGCCCTCTTCCAGAACTTTTCCTTGGAGACGATGTAGCCGACAGCCGCGGAAGGGAACACACCGTACCTGTAGGCAGGTGAGAACTGCTCGCTTCCCGTCACACCGATGTTCCCCTCGAACAGATACTTACCCTTGTAGTCGTATGTCACACGACCGACGAAAGACTGGGTTCTTTTCGGGAATGAAGCGCCAGAGTTGTACTGCCTTTGGTTGTACAGCGCCAAAGCGGACACATTGTGCTTTCTGGAGAACTTCCTGTTGTAATTCAGGGATCCCTCCAGATAAGTGATGAAGCCCACGCCTGAAGGCGAGTTGTTCTGAGTGATGGAGAATGGCTTGTCATTCCAGACATAATTGGACTGACCGCTCTGAATCTCCCAGATGTCCGTGTTGCCGGCGTCATACGCATCCCAGTTGATGTTCCATTTGGCGAAGTTGGTCGCCGCTTTCTGTGAAACCCTCGCATAGGACGAGGTCATACCGAACTTCGCGGTGGCGGACAGACCCACAGTGATGAAATCCAGCTTCTGGGTAAGGATGAGGTCGGTGAACAAACGGTAATTCACGTTTTTCACATAGTCCGGATCCGACAAAGCGGAATACGGATTCTCATACTTTGAGCCTTGGTTGGCACCTACACGGTCAGTATCCGCGTCTGGATAGTTAGGATCAGGATACTGCTTCAGTACATCCGCCGGATAATAGGCCGGGAAGGTGATGGTAGGAGACTGGTAGATCGTACTGAAGAGCCAGGAGGACCCGGAATGCGAGGCCAGGTTCTTCACCATATTGGTGACACCACCCACCTTGAAAGACAGCAACGTGGATTTCGTGACATCCCAGTCCAGATTCATACGATAGTTGATCCTGTCGCTGGCAAAGTTCGTCCCTGGATAGATCTCCTTGATGATCGATCCTTGGTGCACATAGCTGACACCCAGATAGTAACGCACCCTGTCCGAGCCTCCCGACACCGAGAAGTCAGCGTTTGTGCTGGTCGCGAACCTCTTCTGGAGAAGGTCGTACCAATGCACGTCCGGGTATCTCATCGGGTCGGACTGGTCCTCATATTTCTTTATCACCTCATCGGAGAACTGCGAGCCGAAGGACTGAGTGTTCTTATAGGCGATGTTCGCCATTCTTGTCACGGTACCGGCATCCACGTGCTCAGGAGTCCACATCGGAGAGTTCAACCCCTGCTCCACATTGATGGAGAATTTAGGGGCTCCCTTCGAGCCTGTCTTTGTGGTGACAAGGATCACACCGTTCGCACCCTTCGCTCCATAGACAGCGGTGGCGGACGCGTCCTTCAGGACAGAGATGCTGGCGATGTCCGTCGGAGACAGCATACTCATCGAACGTTCGATGCCATCGACCATCACAAGCGGAGCGCTGCCGTTCCAGCTGGAAAGACCACGAAGTATCAGTGTGGCGTCATCCTGGCCAGGCGCGCCGTTCTGTGAATATACAAGGAGGCCGGAAACCTTACCAGCCAAGGCGTTGGTGATGTTCGTGGTTCCCGTTTTCTCCAGATCCTCGGCCTTGACCTGAGTGATGGCGCCGACAACGCTTTCCTTGCGCTGCACGCCGTAGCCGACCACGACTGTACCTTCAAGGGCCACCGACTCTTCCTGCAAGGTTATCAGCCAGTCCAGTGTCTGGGAAGCCAACCTCTCTATCGTCTTGTAGCCGATGCAGGAGAACTGAACCGTGGAATTGGACGGAACATTGAAAGCGAACTCGCCCTTCTCGTCCGTCATCGTGCCGCCCAGTTCAGGCCTGCCCTTGACAAGGACAGCGACACCCGGAACCGGTTTGGAATCCTCATCAATGACAGATCCTTTGATCCTCACGGTTTTGGATGCAGATCGATTCTGCGCCGAGGCCTGGGAACCCGTACTGAATATGGTACTCAGGGTCAGGCACATCAGAACAGCCAAAGCAACCCGGAGGATTGACCCCAGGCTGCGTTGGATTAATTGTCCATAATTATCCTTCATTAGTTATAATGTATTTTAGTGTTCATCAATCAATGCGGACGCTCACTATTTCCGTTCCAGGCTCACACTCTTCCGCTCCATCAGGAAAACAGGGCTGTCCCACATAGGAAGGCCGGACAGACGGACATTCCCGCCGCTCAGGCCACCTCTCAGAATCACGGTCTTGAGTTCGTGCACCTTTCCGGTGATAGGCTCCACGTACACAGGATCCTTAAGGTCAAGACCCTTGATGGTCATACTCACATTGTCCTTCTCAAGTTGGTCGGTCGGCATCTGGTCGCTGTACCAAAGCATCGCTCCCACAGTCTTGCCGGCCTCATCCTTCATTCCCACAACCGAAATCTCTCTCGCGGCGTTGTGCTCGACCTCCAGATCGAAAGGATGCACCTTGGTCGTCAGAAGGCTTGCCATATGCTGAACGGCGTAGTACGAAGGACGTTTGTAAACCACCTTCTTCAGAAGGTTCATCCTGATCAGACCGAACGACTGAAGCATATTCTCGTACTGCAAGTCAACCATAGTGAATATGTTGGACATTATCTCCAGACGGAAGTCGTTCGCCATACGCCTCAAGTCCCACTTGGCCTGCTTGTACTCGCTCCACTCGTAGTGGTTCATCGCGTGGCCATATTCAAGGATGGAAGGGCAGCCTGTCTCACCCTGGAAAAGCTTGATTTTCGGGGAATATGACTTCATCAGGCTGTCGAGGGCGATGATGTCGGCGGTGGCGTTATCTGGGTTAGGGTAATAAGGATGGAAAGACACCAAATCAATCAGATCGGCCTTCTTCCTCTCCTTAAGGATGTCCATCACCTTCTTAGGCCAGGCCGTAGGCACTCCGGCCAGACCGAATCCGATGATCACGGCCTTGCGGTTGACCTTCCGGATCTCCTCGGCGGTGGCAATCAGCATCTCCGCATAAATCTCAGGATTGTTCTTGCTCCTGAGATTCGGCTCGTTCCAGATCTCCCACATAGCCACACGGTCACCATAGTGCTTGACGGTCTCACGGACATATTTCAGCCAAGGCTTCATCACCTCATCGGTCGTGAACAGACCCGATCCGAGGTTCCTGTCCGCACCGTAGAGAGGATTGCCGTAGCAGAGGCACATCCAAGGCCTTACTCCCTGGGAATTAAGACCGTCCACAATCTCGTCCAGCCAGGCGAAATCGTACTTGCCTTTCTCCTGCTCGCACTTCGCCCAACCGCTCTGGATTCTGGCGTAGCCTACTCCAAGCGGGCCGACATATTCCTTGAACTGGCTGAAATCAGCATAGTCCCTGTCGAGGGTCTCGCATCCGACCGACCATCTGGAGTCACCGGAGCCGTCGGCCGGCTTTGTGGCAAGCTTTCCAGTCTCCGGCAGTCGGGTGGAGTAAGTGTTGAAATTCTGCCACGTCACAGAATATGGCTTCTTCTGGGCCGGAAGCACAGTCGCTGCGGACAGAAGCATCATCGTGGCTACAAACAACTTCTTCATATAACTATTCTTTAATTTGTTAATTTTCGTTCGATGTTATGTGTGTTGTGGTGTGGTATTCACAATGCAAATATATCAACAATTTCCGGTTCTTCAAAAATTTTTAAGAAATGTTGAGCCGGAATATCTGTCGAATCTCAATGGAAATTAGTTGATAGCCTATGTCAGAATGAGTTGCGGTGAATCATCCGGAAATCGCACTTCTGCTTGAAGAGTTTTCCGTCCAGAATCATCTCGGCGGCAAGCCGTCCCATCTGCACGAAATCCACCGAGATTGTGGTCAGGCCGTCAAGCACGATCTCACTCATCGGTGACTCGTTGTAAGAGATGATGCCAAAGTCACGTCCAGGCTTGAGTTTCAAGGATTTTGCGGCTCTGGCAAGTTTGATTAGTTCCATATCGAACTGACCGTGAAGGATCAGATATACCTCCTTGGGCTTCACAATCTGAGGTGTGACCTGAGTGTAGAACTCGTAAGGGATCTCATTCTCATCGCAGAAACGAGACACAGCCTTGGAGATCATCGTGTGGTACAGACTGGAAAGTTCGATGACAACATTAAGTTTCGGAACCTTCTTCAGCTTCTTCACACCCATTGCGAGACCATAGTAAGCGTCGTTCTCAAAGTCCTGATAGACAGCCCCGTAATTACCGGGAAGCTCTGGCATATAGTTGTCCATCATTATGAGCTTGCGGTTCGGAATCCTCCTCAACGCCTTCAAGACACGTTTCTGGGTCTCAGAATCCAAAGGGAAATGCGGAGTGATGACATAGTAATCGAACTTGCCTAAATTCTCGTCGATATAATATTCAAGAAGATTGATCTGCTGGTTGTGCAGGTAGATCGTGATGTCCGCCTTGCCGCCGATCGTGTCGTGGAACGAGTTGTAGAGTATCTGCTTGGTGTTGCTGAACTTGTCGAAAAGGAGAAGCACACGCATCTGCCGGTTGCTGTTCCGGTCCGCTATGTAGTAACCTTTTCCCTGAGTGGAATAGATCACCCCCTTGTCACGGAGATGGAAATAGGCTTTCTTGACGGTCTCCTTCGAGATGTCCAGCAAGGAGGAAAGCTCGTTCATTGAGGGAAGCAACTCTCCGCTGTGGAAAGCGCCATCATTGATTCCCGACTCAATCTGGTCCATAAGCTGCTTATAGACCGGAACAGGCGAAGAGTTATCGAGGCTTAATACTATCGGCATATAAAATAAAAACATCCAGACCGTGGTCAAGTCTGGTCTGGACACAAAAATAAAAAAATATTTTGACATCAGAAAATAAAGGGCTACATTTGTACCACACCACAACACACCTACATAGTTGCCGGGAAGGAAGGAATCGCGGTGGTTCCGATGTCCGATGAATATAATGAATATAAGTGGAGATGTGGTCTGGGAATCCGCACACGGAGAATACGTGTGCACAAATCTTGAAAAAGTTTACGAAAATGACTGACAAATCCGTTGTGCTTCTGGATGTCGGCGGGACATTCATCAAGGGGGGAATCGCTGATTCGGCCGGAAAGTTGGCCGAAGGTCTCACCTGGCAGGTTCCGGTCCGCTCGGAAGGAAGCCGTAAGGAAATACTTGAGTCTCTGGCGCAAGCCCTGCGTCAGGGCATTCTGAAATCAAAGGAACTGGGAATGAGCGCGGTCGGACTGGCGGCGACATTCCCTGGTCCCTTTGACTACAATTCCGGGATTCCGCTTATGAGACACAAGTTCGCCGCCATCTATGGACTGAACCTGAAGGATTTTTTCAGAGGTATCGCCGGGAATGACTTTAAGGTAAGTTTCGCCCACGATGTGAACGCCCAGCTTTCCGGAGAGATGTTCTGCGGAGCGGGAGTCGGTTACAAGAACGTCTGTGTCATCACATTAGGCACAGGATTGGGGTTCGCGTTCAGCATTGACGGAAAGATCCAGTACTCCTCCACCGCATCCCCGGCCAGAAGCATCTACAAAATGCCTTACGGTGACGGAGTCCTTGAGGACTATGTGTCGAAACGGGGCTTTCTCAGAGCCTACCGAGAGATAAGCGGCAAGGACGAACCAGAGCTGACAGTCAAGGAGATAGGCGAACGGGCCAGAGCCGGCGAGGCGGCGGCGCTGGAGACTTTCTCGCGCATGGGATCGATTCTCGCGAAGGCCGTTAGTCCGATCCTTTCCGAGATCGGGACGGAATGCCTTCTGCTCGGAGGCCAGATCTCCCGCTCATACATATTCCTTGAAGACGCTTTGAGACAGGGACTTGCGGATGTGGCATCACTTAGACACATCTCTCCCGTGGCCCACATTGAGGAGGCGGCCCTCTACGGGGCGTTCGCCACATTCGCGCGGCAGAATCAGGACAAAATCTGATACTTATTTGCCAATTGCTTGAACCATCCCGACACCACCCTTTCAAGTTGCCGAAGAATATGGTAACTTTGGGCTTATGGACAGACAATCAATTCTAAAGGAACTGGAGGGAGACATCCTTCCTTTCTGGATGCATAGGATGACCGACCCGAAGGGCGGCTTCCTCGGCAGGATGAACGGTGACGGAAACATTATTCGGGACGCGGAGAAAGGAGCGATCCTTAACTCCCGAATACTCTGGACTTTCTCCTCAGCGTACAGGGTGCTCGGGAAAAAGGAATATCTCGACACGGCCACCAAAGCCTACAACGAGATCCGAGACCGTTTCACTGACAAGGAATATGGCGGGATATTCTGGAGCCTCGACTCCGAGGGCCGGCCGAAGGACACGAAAAAACAGTTCTATGCGATCGCCTTCGCGATCTACGGATTGTCTGAATATTTCAGGACTACCGACGACGAAGAGGCTTTGGAACTCGCCAAGTCGTTCTATCACAGCATAGAAGAGCACAGTTACGACCATAGCGGCGGTGGTTACATCGAAGCCTGCACCCGTGAATGGGGTGCGATTGAGGATATGCGTCTTTCCGACAAGGATCAGAACGACGCGAAGACGATGAACACACACCTGCATATTCTTGAAGGGTACACCAATCTTTACAGGGTGTGGAAAGACGCCGGACTGCGGGAAAGGCTTTCAAACCTCATCAACATATTCATAAACAATATTATACGCACCGACGGGCACCTCGACCTTTTCTTCGGTGACGATTGGACTCCGCACTCCACCGCCGTCTCCTACGGGCACGACATCGAGGCATCCTGGCTGCTTGACGAGGCCGCCGAGGTGCTTGGGGACATTAACTTGGCCGCCAAAGTCAAAGCAGTCTGCGCCAAAGTCGCCGCCGCCGCGATGGAAGGCTTCACTCCCGAAGGCGGAATGATCTATGAATATGATCCCGTAGCCGCCCGCCGGGACAACGAGCGCCATTGGTGGGTCCAGGCCGAGACCGTGGTCGGCTGCCTCAACCAGTATCAGAAAACCGGAGAGGCCAAATGGCTGGAATCCGCTGACAATGAATGGTCTTTCATCCGCGGCCACCTGATCCGTCCGGATGGCGAATGGTACTGGAGCATCCTCCCCGATGGCACTCCGAACACCAGCGATGACATAGCCGGCTTCTGGAAATGCCCCTACCACAACGGCCGTATGTGCCTTGAGGTCCTTGAAAGAGGGTTCTGACATCAGTCGGTAGCCGACATAGTCCGCCTTCAGCCTATCGCACGCAAAGCCATTTCCACGCAGGCATCACCTTGATGGAAATGTCTCCTTCTGTTATATTCCTCTCATCGGACATTGTGATGATCAATCCTTTATATGCAGGATATGCCTTGATGAATTTCACCAATCCTCCGACTTCCCTGTCGTACGTGGCAAGGCTGTCGATATTGTATGAGACTTGTATGGCGAGTTTATCTTCCGGAACACAAAAATCCACCTCTACATTTCGATTGTAATAGAAGAGTCTCGTCTCCTCCTTTGTGTTTGTGTACTTGGCATTCAGAGAAACAGCCACAACGTTCTCCAGCAATTTGGTCTCACCGTCAATCAGAAACAGGTTCAGAATCCCATTATCCATAAAGTAACGCTTGCGGATAGTCTCCCGTTCTGAAAAAGGAGAGACGAGATTTGGCAGAGAAAACATCAGATAGGCTTCCTCCATAAATGACAGGTAATCCTTAAGAGCGGGCAGGCTTAGACTTTCTCCCGAAGAAACAATGATATGTCTGAGCCTCTGTAATGAGCACGGCTGCATCACATTGTCCGCCAACTTTCTGACCAGAAGCCTCAGAACGCTTGGATTCCTGACTCCATTCCGCTCCACTACATCTCCCAAAAGAACCTTCTGATACAAAGAACTCAGCCATTCCCTGCTGTCGAGCAAATTGAAAGACTCCGCAAAACCTCCGGAATGTAGATATTTAGCGAAAGCGCGCGCCATTTTGGATAATATCACTGAATCATAAAGCCAATTCCTGCCAAGGGAAACGCCTTCATACAAAAGATACTCCTCAAAAGAAAAGGGGAATATATCCTTAGGAATATAACGCCCACCCAACGTCGTGGCTATTTCTGAGCTCAACATTTTCGCGTTGCTCCCGGTAATCATCACCCGATATTTCGAATCAGCCAACCTTCTGGCGAACTTTTCCCAGCCTACAACATTCTGAATCTCATCCAAATAGACCAACGGTTTGGATTCTCCAAAAAGTTGAGAATAAGCATCCAACAACAAGCCAAGTTCCGAAGCCCTTATACTCGATATTCTTTCATCCTCAAAATTTATATATATAATGTCTTCCCGTCTGGCCTTACCCGTGCAGACACGTTCCTGAATATCACGGTAAAGCAAGAAAGACTTACCCGCGCGCCTTGGCCCGACCAACACATAGCAGACACCCTCCTCGAAGGTCATATTCCTATCCTGTACCTGATAGTCAAATACTTCCCTCTGTTTTTCCAGAATAATCCGTTTGATTAGATCTATATCCATAGCGCATAATGTTAAAGTATAGTTTCACAAAAATAAGAAAAATTTCTAACTATACTTAATATTTTTGTCAAACGGCCTTCAAAAGTCAGTCAACCAACGATTTCACATCCGAAAAGAGACAACCAGCGGAATATTTTTGTATTTTTGTGAGTTTAATACTGACAGAACAATGGAAGAAGCGAAAAATCCAACGGCCGAGGAGCCGAAAAGACTCAATTTCCTTGAGGAGATAATCGAAGACGACCTGAAGTCCGGAAGAGTGGAGAGCGTGATGACGCGTTTCCCTCCGGAGCCTAACGGGTACCTCCATCTCGGACACGCGAAGAGCATCTGCATCAACTTCGGTCTCGCCCAGAAGTACGGCGGCAAGACCAACCTGCGTTTCGACGACACCAACCCGACCAAGGAGGACACTGAATATGTCGATTCAATCAAGGAGGACATCCAGTGGCTTGGCTTCCATTGGGACAAGGAACTTTACGCTTCCGACTATTTCGACCAGCTTTATGCCTGGGCCGAGCAGATGATCGAGCGCGGGCAGGCCTACGTGGACGACCAGACGCAGGAGGAGATCAGCAAGGGACGCGGCACCGTGGACAAGCCGGGCACCGAGAGCCCTTACAGGAACCGCTCCGTGGAGGAGAACCTCCAGTTGTTCAGGGATATGAAGGCCGGAAAGTACGCTGACGGAGAGAAGGTTCTCCGCGCCAAGATCGATATGGCCTCCCCGAATATGATGTTCCGCGACCCTATTCTTTACAGGATCAAACACGCCTCGCATCACCGCACGGGCGACAAGTGGTGCATCTACCCGATGTACGACTTCACTCACGGACAGTGCGACTCAATAGAACACATCACACACTCCATCTGCACACTTGAGTTCGATGTCCACAGACCTCTGTACGACTGGTTCATCAAGACCCTTGAGATCTGGCCGAGCCATCAGTACGAGTTCGCCAGACTGAACCTGACATACACACTGATGAGCAAGAGAAAGCTTCTTGAGCTCGTCCAGAAAGGTCTTGTCTCTGGCTGGGACGACCCACGTATGCCAACCCTTTGCGGAGTAAGGCGCAGAGGCTACACCGCCGAGGCCCTCAAGATGTTCTGCGAGAAGATCGGAGTCTCAAAGCGCGACCAGATGATGGACATCCAGCTTCTGGAATGGTGCGTTCGCCAGGACCTCAACGCGAGGGCCAACAGGTATATGGTCGTCCAGAAGCCGCTGAAGGTCACCCTGACCAACTGGGAGCCGGGCAAGGTCGAGTGGTTCGACTGCCCTCTCAACCCGGCCGAGCCGGAGGGAGCCACCCGCAAGGTTCCGTTCACCGGAGAGTTCTACATCGAGCGTGACGACTTTATGGAGGACGCTCCTAAGAAGTTCTTCCGCCTCAAGCCGGACGGAGAGGTTCGTCTGAAATACACCTACATCATCAAGTGCGAGGAGGTCATCAAGGATGCTGACGGCAATGTTGTCGAGCTCAAGTGCACCTACGATCCGACCACCAAGCCGGGAGGCG
>CAVKYA010000004.1:0-5810 GCA_963660255.1 Bacteroidaceae bacterium
GAATATGTCAGCGGAGCTCGATGCCCTCCAGAAAGCCCTGGAGATGGACAAGGAGACTTTCCTTAGGCTCAAGAAGGACGAGATCGTTCCGTTCATCGAGGAGGAGATCGCCGTCCGCTACCACTTCCAGGAAGCCGGCATCAAAGTCCGGCTCCGCTACGATGACCAGTTTCGGAAAGCCCTCGCCAGCCCGATGATCGAAATATAGCGTTAATACAAAAAATCACCGGGAACAGCGGAATGCCGAACCCGGTGATCTTTGTATTGAAAGTTATCCGACCTATTCCTTGAAGCCGGCGACATCGGCAAGGCTCGTCGGGATGACTTCCTTCTTTTCCTTGTACTGCTCGACAACACCTTTCAGGTCAGCGGTCTTGTGGGCGATCTTCTCGGTTCCGAAGTTGGCCTTGGCGGTCACGTATGCGGTCACGGTAGTACCCTTGGCTCCAACAAAGTCGGTGTTGCCTTTCTTCGCGCTGTCGTACCAGGTTGTCGCATCAGACGGAGCGGTCAAGTCCTTGACCTTAACGTACTGCCCCATATAGTCGTCCAGCTGGTCGTCAGTGATTTCAGGCACTTTGATCTCGACCTTATCCGAGGTCGGGTACACTTTGGCGAGAGTGATCTTGCGGAAAGTGCCGGTAGTGGTAAGCTTTGCCCTCTGAAGGCTAACGATGACCTTGGTGCCGACCGGCAGGGTGGCTTCTTTGTAATCCGTACCATCATCGATAACGATTCCGGAATGAGCGGCTCCGGTGTTGTCCACAAGGGAAATAGCCTTGCTGAGGTTACCGTTCTCGTTGTTGGCGGCAACATAACCCTTCACAGCGACAAATTCCGCGAGTGTGCTGCCTCCGAAAGAGTCCAGTTTCTTGTTCAGTTCCTCAACCGTAAGAGCGTCTTTCTCTTCAGGAACGGTGTCCTTTTCCTCTGGCTCTACCGATGTGGCCATCGTGTTGACATACTTCACACCAGCGCTTCCGGTAACACCGATGGCATAGCCCTTCACAATGATCTTCGAACCCTCATAAGCCTGAAGGCCAAGGCTTGCGTCAGGATAAGAGACTGAACCCTCAATGGAGGAAGTACCGTCAATGACCACGTTATAGTGATACTGATAGTTCGCGTCACGCTCGATCTTGAGAGTCCCCTTGTAGGTTATGTACTTGATTGACGGAGCGTTGACATAAGACTCAAACTTGGAGGCATTGAACTCCACGGCTGTCGGGTGGGTAACAGTGCCGTTTCCGGTGACGGTGACAGTGGAAGTCGCGTCAAACTGCTTGAATCCGCCATATTCAGTGGTGTTTCCTTCCACCACCACCTTTGATCCGGCGGTGATTCCGTGTTTCTTCTTATAAATCAGGATAGTGCCCGTGTTGTCTTGGAGAAGGATGCCGTTGGAGTGGGTAGCGATGGCAAGGCCTTCCGCCTTATAGACTTTGTCAACAGGTCCGGCGAGAACCTCCGCGATGGAGGAAAGCGGAGTCTCGGCATCTCCACTGAACGCGATCTGCTGTCCTCCCTGTCCCGGGACAAGAAGCACATCATCAAGCCTGTTCACACTGAACGCCTTGGCAATGAACTTGATGTAAAGGGTGTTTGTCCCGGCCGGAAGTGTGAAATCAGCCGTGGCAAGCCTCCATTTGCCATCCTCGGTGTCCTCGACACCTCCGAAATCATATTCAATGGCAGGAGACCAAGTTTGTCCGTCAGCCGAGAGCCTGACCTCGAAGTTCGACTTGAGGAAGGCGTTGGCTCCCCCCTGGGCATAGCGCTGGGCACCGAAAGAGAGCTTGAGGTTCTGGGACGGAACAGCAATATTCCCGATGACAAAATAATTCGGTGAGGTTTCTGATCCTCCGAAGAATATGTTGTTGTTGCCGGAGCCATTATAAAGGGAGAGTGAGCCTTTTGACGCCTGGTTCGTACGCACGGACATCTCTTTGTAATCATAAGAAACATTCGAGACACCCGAACCTTTCTGGTTCTTCCATCCATCGAACTGGTCAAGCCAAGGCCAGCCCTTGGTGGTACCATATTTCTCGGAATCCTGGACAGCCACCTCGTAGTCGAAATCATTGTAATAGATAGCCCCTTCAGGAATATTATCCTCCGGGATGCCATTATCCACGACCTCTACGGGAACCGTGTACATAAACGTCTTGTAGGAGCCGAACAGCCAACCGGTTATGGTAAGGGAGTGCTTGTTGTACCTCTCCTTGAACTCAGCGGTCATATAGTCAAGGCTGCCGATGTTGTCGGTTCCGTCAACCTCAACATTGACATAGTTGCCGGCCACTACGACAGTACCGGTGTAGGTCACATATTTGACTGACGGCGACTTCATATATGCGTCAATGTCGGCAGCGGAGAACTCGACCGGTTTAGGCTGAGTGAAGTCCCCGTGCCAGGTCTTGGTGATGGTGCTTCCCTGAGCGAACTGAATCAAACCGTTACGCTTCATCGTGTTACCGGAGATCGTGACCATATCCCCGACTACAAACTCGTGGGCCTGGCCGATGTAGGCATAGACACTGTTGCCGGCCGGATCATCTGTTCCATCCTCCTGCAGTACAATTCCCTGCTCGTTGACGGCAACCACGTTAAGGCACTCCACATCAGTGAATGTCGTGCCAGGATCCGCTTTCAGGACATCGGCGACAGTCACCGGATTGGTCTTCTCAGGCTTTGGATCCTGAGGCTCAACCGGTTTCTCCTTTTCGGAGCAAGAAACGACCAAAAGGCCGAGGGCGATGGAAACCACCGCACCTAATGATTTTTTCCAGATTGATAATCTCATATCTTTGAATATATTACAAAATGTCCATCGCCAAAGGCTGCCTTGGGAAGTAGATTCAGTTGAAGATTCTCACCTAATAGAATATTCAAACAGCCAAAACAACCTCTGAATATTCCAGCCTTTCCCCCAAAGCCACAAGCCGCCGCTCCAATGGAAGCGGCGGCAAAAATAGGCCTTCTTTTATGATTTGTCAAATACTTTTCACCCTACATCGTTTCAGAAGCCGCCTTGATTTGTTTGTTTGAAGATTTTCCGCCTCAAAGAACATTTCCCTCTACACACCTTTGATGACGGCGATAGGCTCAAGGGTCGTCACTATCTTGGTCAGGTCACTCTGGTTGGCCATCACCTCATCGATGTCCTTGTAGGCGGATGCGGCCTCCTCAAGGTCCTTCCCTGATAACTGACGCAAAGTAAAAGGCCAACCGCGCAATGTTTTTGCGCAGTGAAAAAATTTTACGAAATTTGCTGAAAGATGGTTGCCTTATTTCAGGAAAAGAATGGAGGCTTCCGCCTCAAACGCGAATCAGAAGCTGTTTTGATTTGTTTGTTTGAAGGTTTGAGAGTGAAAAACTTCAGGTTCGACCGCTTCTTCCAAGGAAGATAGCGGTGCTATCTGACTGAAAAAGCGGGAAGAAAATGAAGATTTTTTCACCTCAAAGAACATTTCAAACAAATCAAAACAGCTTCTCAAAACCACTTATCAATATGCCCGCGAACAAGAACGCACTGCTACGCTACAAGACCATCGACAAATGCCTAAGGAACCGCGCGAGACGATGGACCCTCGAAGATCTCGTAGAAGCCTGCTCCGACGCGCTTTATGAATATTCCGGGAAGGATGAATATCTTTCCGTCCGCACCATCCAGCTCGACATCCAGAGAATGCGCTCGGACGAGCTTGGCTACAACGCCCCGATCGTGGTCAGGGACAGGAAATACTACACCTACGAGGATCCTGAATATTCAATCTCGAACGTGCCGCTGACGGACTCGGATCTGGGGCAGATGAGGGAGGCCGTGGCCGTCCTGAAGCAGTTGTCCGGATTCGGTGGGTTCTCAGGCGTGGATGACATCGTCGGACGGCTTGAGGACTATGTCAACGCTGTCAGGGAGGAGCGCAAACCTGCGATATTTCTGGAATCAAACGAACGGCTGAAAGGTCTGAATTACATAACTCCGCTGTATGAGGCGATTGTCGCGCGCAGACCTGTAATGATGACCTATCACTCCTTCAAATCCCTGAGAGCCAAATCGTTCATATTCAGCCCATACATTTTGAAGGAATACCGCAACCGCTGGTTCGTCTTCGGCCGTGGCGAGCGGGACAACTATGTCGTCAACCTTGCGCTTGACAGGATCGAGGCGATAGACGCTGCTCCAGCGGAGGCGAAATTCATCTCCGACGAAAAGTTCGTTCCAGATGAATATTTCAAGAATATGATCGGAGTGACGAAGATTCCGGGGAAGGGCGACAGGGAGACGATAATCCGGTTCAAGGCCACGCCCAAATTCGCCCCATACATCGAGACCAAGCCGCTGCATTCCAGCCAGATGGTCGTGGAGCGGGACGAGGACGGCTCGGTGATATTCCAGATTAATGTCTGCGTGAACTTCGAGCTGGAGAAGTCGCTGCTGGAGTTCGCCGACGGGGTGAAGGTTCTCCAGCCTAAGTCGCTTGTGCGCTCCATCGCCGCAAGGCTGCGTCTCGCCGCAGGGCAATATGAATTGTAACAGCAACTCGAATTGCAATTCAAGAGCGATGTTGTTATCTTTGTCATCAACATAATTAAATGACCTAATGACTGACAAGCGAACACAGAACATCAAGGATTTCCTTTCGGAACTGTCCGGAAAGGCCTTTGCGTATCTTTTACCTGGAGTGGACAAAGAGACGATCGACGAAATAGATTCTCCATCCCCGATGTGCCCACAGCCAAAGATTCCGGCTGAGGAATCCATAGACTTGGCACAATGGCAGGTTTATTCCGATGCTATGGATTTGCCAGAGATCGAATGCGGCTCACTACGTTCTTCTGCCGAAGAATGCGAAAAGCCCCAGACTAAACCTGACATCACCCGTATGGCAGCCAACCAAAAGCGCGGCAGGAAGAAAAGAATAATCAACTTCATCTGGGAAAAGCGATACGAAAGTGTTAACGATGATTTATACGACGAAGACCTAAGGCGATATAGCCAGATTGAGGAGCCAACCGTCCCGGATCTTGAGCTGGATGAACAGACCAAGGCGCTCATTGCGGAGATAGAGGTTCTGCGAAGAAAATACAAGATAACGATTGATGACTTGGAAGAAGTACTACTGATCTACAGGGTGAAGCTCAGTCGCCTGCACATCACCGAAAAGAAAGCGGTCGTGCTGGAGGATTTTGGCCAGAGAGAGGTCAAGATGGACACGTTGACCAAGGCGGTATTCTTTCTCTATCTTCGGCACCCGGAGGGGATCCGCTACAAGGAACTCTCTGACTATCAGCAGGAGCTTGAGGGAATATATTCATCAATCACCGGCCGGGAGGATCTTGACAGCATCCGGAAGAGCGTGGCGGATCTGTGCGACCCGCTGAACAATTCCATCAACGAGAAGGTCTCCAAGGTGAAGAAAGCGTTCAGGGATGCGGTGGATGACCGTGTGGCAAGGTTCTACTACATCGATGGAAAAAAAGGCACGGCCAAGAGGATCGCCCTTGACCGTGATTATGTTATCTGGAAATGATTTCCTAAACTTCTTCACCGTCATTCTCATCGGACGAGCCGGAAAAGAAGTCGGCGACATCAGCAAGAATGGATTTACCGCAATGCATCCTTCTTGCGAACTTGGCCTGAGACTCATTGAGTACCATCGACATACAGACTACGCCCTCCGGCGTGGCGTCATAGTTCATAGCATTCTGGATATTCAGATCCCTCGCAACCTCAACAGCATCCTGATTGGCACCGATGTAGGCGAACGTCCAGCCCTTCTTCCTCTGCATCGCGACAAGATCCTTGA
>CAVKYA010000004.1:6161-29257 GCA_963660255.1 Bacteroidaceae bacterium
CGCTCTCATCCAGAATGATGAGGTTGTAGATCTTCATTGTCTTGTTCTCTTCCATAACTGAATATATTAAATTAGGTGAATTGTGTTTTCTACCTTGTTTCTGACGCAAAGATAGCGGCACCCCGTCACATCATCGCAACGTCTGCAAGCCTTGCAGAATCCTCCGTGGAGAGCAATGGCCCCTCCACTGCCACATTTTTACAGTAAAAAGGACTATCTTTGCGTCAAGATATTCATAAGCAATGGCAAAGAATTTTTTCAAGAGATACATCTGGCTGATTGATCTGATCAACCGCAAGAGGTACGTTTCCTTCAGGGAGATCAGCGAGGCGTGGAGGCGCAGTCCGCTGAACGAGACTGGTGAACCGTTGTCGGAAAGGACTTTCTTCAACCACAAGGAAGCCATCGCGGACATATTCGGAATAGAGATTCTCAACGACAGGAGCCTCGGGTTCTACATCGGGCATTCGGATGTCGGAAGTGATGAGACCGCCAACTGGATGCTCCACACACTGTGTCTGAACAACGTTCTGAAGGAGAACGCCGATATGAAGGACCGCATCCTTATGGAGCGGATCCCGTCATCCGAGAGGTTTCTGACGGAGATCATCAGCGCGATGCGTGACTCCAGGGTGATCAGCCTCTGCTACCAGAGTTTCCGGCATCCGGAGCCGCACTGCTTCAATGTCCGGCCATACTGCGTCAAGTACTTCAAGCAGAGGTGGTACCTGCTCGGCGGCAGTGACTTGGGGCTGCGGATATATTCATTGGACAGATTTGTGGATATGGAGGAGCTGGAGGAGCGTTTTGAGTTTCCGAAGGATTTCGACGCGGAGGAATATTTCCGTAACTACTTCGGTGTCATCATCGGGGAGGCGCCGGAGGACATCAGGATCCGTGTCGTGCCGGATCAGGTCAAGTACTTCCGGACACTGCCGCTGCACGAGTCGCAGAAGGAGGTAGTGCAGGAGGATGGTAGTTCGGTTTTCTGTTACCATATCGCTCCGACATTCGACTTCGTGCAGGAGATCCTCTCGCACGGAGCGGACGTGGAAGTGCTGGAACCGATGGAGTTACGTGAAAGGATCTCTGACAATGTCGCCGGAATGGCCACGCGTTATGGGATTCCCATTGCCGATGAGAACGGGCTTTCACACAATGACGAAGACAACGAGGGGAAATTACTATGACAGATTTCGCGGCTATTGATTTCGAGACGGCCAACGAGTGCCCTAGCAGCGTCTGCTCCGTAGGTGTCGTTGTCGTCCGGGGAGGTGAGATCGTGGACAGATTCTACAGTCTGATCCATCCTGAGCCTGAATATTACAAATGGTTCTGCCAGCAGGTTCACGGTCTCGGGTCGGATGACACTGATGACGCTCCGGTGTTCCCTTATGTCTGGGAAAAGATCGAACCATTGATCGAGGGGCTGCCACTTGTGGCGCACAACAGCACTTTTGACGAAGGCTGCCTCAAAAGTGTATTCAAGGTCTATCAGATGGACTATCCGGACTATGAGTTTTTTGACACCCTCGCGGCCTCAAGGAAGCATTTCGGTTGCAACCTGCCCAACCATCAGCTCCAGACCGTCTCAGCGGCCTGCGGGTACGACCTGACGAACCACCATCACGCTCTGGCTGACGCGGAGGCTTGCGCGGCGATCGCAATGAAGATTTTGTAGAGTTTTTGAATTATTCTTAACCCTACTGCCATCAGAGCACGATTTATTTCAATTTATAAGTATTTTAGCATTATAATTAGCATATTATAATACATACATCATATTTCATTATAAGAATATACTTCCAGTGCTGGGCATAATATGCCAATTACGACTATATACGGCATATTCTTAAAGAGAAAATAGGCCTTACATATTATAAGTTATTGTATTTTTTCGTAATTTTAGGGTCATTAAACCAATTAATGTATTATGAAACGATTCTTAACTTACGCCCTGGCAGTACTGCTGGCAACAGCGTGCTACAACGACGAGGAATTGAAATCCCGTCTGGACGATGTGGAGCAAAGGCTTACCAAAGTCGAGGCTCTGGTCTCATCACTCAACACCCAACTTTCAGATCTACAGCAGTTGATCGATGGCAAAAAGTTCATCAGCGGCATTGAGGACAAGGAAGACGGAACCCACGTCATCACCTTTGTCGATGCTTACGGAGAGATGTCAACCATCACCCTTTCGGATGGCGAATCCCCTGACATCTCTGTGAAGCAGGCTCCTGACGGAAAATGGTACTGGACTGTGAACGGCGAGTGGCTTTTGGATTCAGACGGCCACACGATCCCTGTCACAGGAGAGCGCGGAGTGACACCTTCTATGAAGATAGAGAACGGAAGATGGTATGTCTCCTACGATCACGGTGTCACATACGTGGAATGCGGCAAGGCAACCGGAGATGACGGAGACGCGTTCTT
Organism: Bacteroidaceae bacterium; assembly: GCA_963660255.1. Classification (GTDB taxonomy): domain Bacteria; phylum Bacteroidota; class Bacteroidia; order Bacteroidales; family UBA932; genus Cryptobacteroides. The sequence goes on from CAVKYA010000004.1 coordinate 8,595, forward strand.
CAAGGAGGCCAGACTCAGCGAGGACGGCAAGACAGCATATCTGACCCTTGCGGACGGCACTGTGCTCAGCTTTGATATATATAAGGAGTTCGGGATCGCCGTGGAGGTTCCTACATCCCTGATCTACTCAGGACAGACAAAGGAATATGCCTACACGATCACCGGCGGAGACAAGAACACGATCCTTGAGGCGCTTCCTAAGGGAAATTGGGAGGCGGAGGTAAAGGCCACCGATGAAAAGAGCGGAGTCATCGCCGTGACCGCTCCCGACTCACCGGAGGCAGGCAAGGTCATCCTGCTCCTGAGCGACGGGGCCAACAAGACCTTGATGAGGACTTTGACTTTTGTCGCCGGAAATATGCACGTCAGCACGACCTCCGTCGAGAGCCCGGCGTCCGGCGGAGTCTTCAATGTGGATGTCACCACGAACCTTGAGTTCACAGCGGAGCTCGAAGGTGACCCGACTTGGGCACGGCTGGTTGAGACAAGGGCCTACGAGGTGTACACAAAGACTGTGAGCGTGAGCGTTGACAAGAACGAGATGCCTTACGCGAGGGAGACAAGACTGACTTTGAAGAATGACGGCAATGTCGTCGAATCCATCATCGTCTATCAGAACCCTGTCACCTATCCGGACAACGTGATGGTGCTGATGGTGCAGCCTCTTGCGAAAGACAGTTGCGTTGTGCTTCCTGTCACACACAACACCGCTGCGCCGGAATACTATGTGGACTGGGGCGACGGCTCAAAGGACACAATCAAATCACAAAGCTACCCGAAACACAAGTACAATGAAGTGTCCAGGCTGTTTCCTGTACAGATCAGCGGGACAATCCGCACAATCGGCAAGCCAAATATTTCCGGACACGAAGCGGACCTCGTTGAGGTGATCCAGTGGGGAGGCATCTCTCTTAGCGGCTTAAGTTTCAATGGAATGACAGGTCTGAAACGCATCGCCGTCCCTAAGGGTGATGAGCTCAAGAAGCTAACCAGCTGCAACAGCTTGTTCCAGAAATGCACAAGCCTGAAAGAAGTTCCTATCGGATTTATGGACGCGCTCAATTCACAGATCACCAACTTCAACTATGCGTTCACAAACTGCGAGTCCTTGGAATATCTGGATCCGGACATATTCAGGAACTTCACCAAGGCAGGAGTTGTGATATGGCAGATTTTCAACGGTTGCAAGAGCCTCAAGAGACTGCCTACCTTAAGCCACTTCAAGCTTTCCAATGACGCGAATATGCTGAACCAGACATTCACGAACTGCGAATCGCTGGTCGAGATTCCGGAGAATATGTTCAACGAGACCGCTAAGGCGGCCATAAGGGCTTCCAAGATGCAGAGGACCTTCGCCAACTGCAAATCACTGAAGAACATTCCTGAAAGCTTCTGGGACAACCTTCCTGTTGACAAGATCACAGAATTGAACTATACGTTCCAGGGCTGCGAATCCCTTGAATCCGAAAGCCTCGGGTTCCTTAACAAGCTCAAGAAAGTGTACAAATGGCAGAACACCTTCGATGGCTGCACCTCATTGACAACCCTTCCGGAATGCGATGTGGAAATCGACGGCAAGACAGTCAGCGTTCCTGTGTACAAAAGAGATTCCGACGAGTACAACGCCTACTTCGCGAACCGCAGTTACTCAGCCACCAATTACTGCTTCAAGGGCTGCGTGAACCTTGATGGCTACTATGACAAGATTCCTCAGGCCTGGGGAGGCGGCTGGGACGGTTCCACCGAGAAGCCTTCGATAGAAGTGACAGCCTCACTTCCGGAGAACGAAGGTTACTTCAGCATAGACTTCCTCGTAAAGGGCAAGGGTGTTGCCAGCGCCTACTACTACCTGACAGCCAAAGTACTTGCTGACGAGGCACTTCCGAAATACAACAACTCTTACACCGAACTGTGCGAGCAGAAAGGTATCGAGATCGAAAGCGACTACCTCCTGGCCTTGAACTCAGACCAGGGACTTACCCTTGGATTCACCCAGGGCGTGCCTAACGTGGAATACATCCTCATCGTTTCCGGAAAGAATATGTTCGGTGAAAGCTACGCCTATAAGGTTCAGGCCACCTCTACCATTCCTAAGGGCACCGATGAATATGAGCGTTACATCGGCGAGTGGACGGTGACCACCGCGTCATCCACTTCGGAATACACTGAATATGAGCGCAAACCTATCTCGTTCGACATCAAGATCGAACCGTTCCGTGTGAATGAAAGCTACAATGTCTATGGCTGGGGTGTCACCAAGTTCACAGACACATACCCGATGAAGATGTTCTTCGAGGACGGTAAGCTCTGCGCGTGGACAGGAGCCCACCACGGTTCTGTGATTTATGAAGGGTACCCATATTCAGACGGCATCAACTACAACATCGCCCTCAACTCCTTCACGCTTTTCGATGACGGCAACTATGGTGTTTATATGGCCGACGGCGAAAAAGTCGGTGTGGCCGAATATGCCGAGGGAAGCTTCAATATGAACGGAGTGAAGTCACCGTACTATGCCGACCTTGGATACGACATTATGTGTCACGGTTTTGATTTCTGCCTGTCAATGGGAGGCCCAGGATGGTCGAAGATATTCATCGCCCCTGAGGTTGTGAAGGACCAGTACGTCATCCACGGCTCAGACGGCAACATCTACGCTCCGTACATCCTCGCCCCTTACACGTTCACCAGAAAGGCGGCCGCAAGCACAGCCAATGTCACATTGGAGCGCAACCAAGCCTTGACGGACAGCGGCAGATGCCTGCCAGCGAAGTTCGAAAAGGCCGGCGAAAGCACCAAGGTCAACGAACCTGCCAAAGGATTCTACAGATTCTGATCAGAATCCGTTGACGGAAAGTCTATAATCAAAAACGCTGCCGGGAGAAATCCTGACAGCGTTTTTCAATATAACCACGTACTGCCTACCGGCCTTTGCCGAACACAAAACTGGACAGCCAACCTATCAGGAAGCAGGAAACCAATCCAAGGAAACCGTAGAGGGTGGATGTCACGTGAGAGAATCTGTGGAAGAGCAGAAGGACGACCACGCAGCCGATGAAGCCAGTGACCGCGCTCCTTGTCCCGATGCGTTTTGTGAATATTCCCATAAGGAACAGGCCGCCGAGGCTGCTGGTCAGAAGTCCAAGGAAGAAATTGAACTGGTCCCACAGGGAGGCGATGTCAAAAGTCGCCAAGGCTATGGCCATCAAGACACCAAGTGTTCCGACGATGACTCCGGATACCCTTGCGAACCTCACTTTCTGAGAATCGGTACAGTTTTTCCGGATCTTTGAGTAGAAATCCTCACACATAACCGTAGTGGAGGAATTGATGTTGGATGACAGGGTTGACATAGCGGCGGCGAAAATGGCCGCTATGAGAAGGCCGGAGATTCCGACAGGAAGCCTGCACATAATGTAATGAGGGAAGATCGAGTCCGTGTTGCTCATTCCGACATTCAGCAATTGAGGCTCCTGACGGAAGAACACGAACAAGGCTGTGCCGATGCCGAAGAACAGGAAGGCGATAGGGATGCTGAGGATTCCGTTCAGCCACAGGCCCTTCTCTGTACCCTTGGTGTCCTTGACTGTCAAGTATTTCTGAACTACCGACTGGTCAGACGTGTAGGTAAGCAACTGATTGGAGAAACCGCCCAGAATCGCCACCCAGAAGACCGGTTGGGTCCAGTCCAAGGACATATTCAAGATGTTGAACTTAGACTGCTCCACAGCCACGTTCATAAAGCCGCTGAAGCCGCCTTTTATGCCACCGACTATCCACACAAACGAAATGATGGCACCTCCCACAAGAAGGATCCCCTGCACCACATCGCCCCAGACCACGGCCTCTATTCCTCCCATAGTGCAATAGATGATCGTCACGACTCCCATCATAAGGATGCACAGATAGATGTTGATTCCTGTCACGGCGTTGAGCGCAAGGGACGGGAGGAACAGCACGATCGCTATCCTGGTGAACATAAAAAGGCAGAAGAACGCCGACGCCAGCCAGCGGACAGAACCGCTGAATCTTTCCTCAAGATATTCATAGGCCGAGGCGACCTTCAGTTTCCGGAAAAGCGGGAGGTAGAAATTTATAACGACAGGAACCGTCAGGATAATCGTCATATTGTACATAAACATACCCCAGTCCGCGGCATACGCTTTGGCAGGGATGGAAAGGAACGTGATGGCGCTGAGGGCGGTGGCGAATATGCTGATGCCGGCGGCCCACCAAGGAATGCTGCCGCCGCCCTTGAAGAACTTGTCGGAGCCATTGTTCCTGCGTGAGAAATAGAATCCCATCCCCATCATCAGCAAAAGATAGAATATTACCACAAGATAGTTGACCCATCCGAATGATGCCTTGTCAGCGATCGACACCTCGACGATGTCCTCCGACCTCACACCCGGTCTCGCCTCACCCGAAGGGATTATGATCTTTCCGTTCAGTTCTACCGCAGTGGTCACGACAGGCAAGGAGAAATCAAGAGAATCCAACGTGATCCACGTGTCAGTGATGGTGTGATAGGCGAATATCTTATTGGAGAAACCTTTATGACCAATGAACGCCGCCACAAGCTCCTCTGACCGAGACTCATCCCTGCCAAGGGAATCCCTGCGGAGAAACTCTACGCCGTCATCGCCACCAAAGACCAGAATGTGCGCCGAGCCATATCTGACAGCCGAACCATACATCAACGACAGAGGTTTGTCGCCGTCCGAGAAGCGCGTTCTCTTGTTCCACGTGTTATGAGTGGGGAGATATTCCCAGACATTGCTTTCTATGAATATCCCATCCGGTCCGGAACTTCTCCCGCCTATGAGGTAGAAGGCCTCTTCCCTGCCGTTGTGCTGATAGACAAAGCAGCTGCCCTCCGTGACAAGCCTTCCCGGACACGGAGCCAATTCCTTGAACTGACGGGAACCGACATTCAGTCTCAAAAGGCAATTCGCGCCATCCCGAGAACCTATAATATAAATATAACCTTTGTGGTATTCCGCCGCGTTAGGGACAAAACCCTCAGGCAGACTGCAGAACGACCTTACCTTAATGTCATCAAGAGAACCGCTGATTGTGAATATGTCTGCGGAGCGACCATCCGGGGACATTCCTCCGATGCAGTACATAGTCTTGCCGTCACCGGCCACACATCCGTTACCGAGTGGAATCGGAAGGCGAATCCCTTCAACCTCAGCGCAGGAAAGCCGTCCGTCAGCCTCAGTGACAGCCCAGATCTTGTCGAAATAACTTTTGACTCCACCTTCCCAAGGTTTGGCGTTCTCAAAATCAGAGCCGCCGGCGATCAGGACAGCATCACCCACCTTCCCGATGAACGCCCCGGCCGAGCCGTGCTTTTCCGCGACCGGCATCACAGCTGCCTTGCTGACCGTACATTCGGTAGCATTTACTGTAAAAACCGAAATTAATAGGCTTGCGGCAAGGGCCGCCACTTTTGTCATTCTCCTGTTCCGCATCGTGATATTGGTTATTTTAATCTATGGCTGCAAAGATAATGTATGAATTAAATACTACAAAATATTAACGATAAATATTACTTATTTTCTCAGAATTTAGGTATAATGCCTATTTTACCGCTAAAATCTCATAATAAATATTGCATATATTATACTTAATTAATACTTTTGCAAACGATAAAAACGACATAATTAACACCATTATATTCTATGAAACGTATCAAAGGATTGATTGCAGCCCCGTTCACGGGGTTTAAGGAAGACGGATCGGTCGATCTGTCCGCTGTGGAAAGGCAGCAAAGATTCTACAAAGACAACGGGATTTCCGGGGTTTTCGCCTGCGGGACAACCGGCGAAGGCTCCTCTTTAACCTTGGATGAGAAAAAAGTCCTCTTCAGGGAATGGGCGAAATTTCGCGAGGATGGCTTCGCCGTGATCGGATTCCTCGGCGGCACAAGTGTGCCGGAATGCAGGGAGCTGATGAAGTACGCCGAAGAATGCGGGCTTGACGCGGTAGCTATGACCGCACCATATTACCAAAAGGCCGCCAACGTCAAGGATCTCGCCCTGACTCTTGCCGAAGTGGCGTCGGCGGTGTCAGATATGCCATTCTTCTACTATAATATTCCTTGCCTGACGCATATATGCCCGCCAATGATCAGTCTCCTCAAAGAGGTGGATGGTCTTATTCCTAATTTCGCGGGCATCAAGTACACATTCGAGAATATGATGGACTACCAGTTGTGCCTTGAGTTCAAGGACAGAAAGTATAACATTATGTGGGGAAGGGACGAGATGATGCTGCCGGCCCTCTCAATCGGTGCCGACACATTTATCGGAAGCACTTACGGTTATAACGCTCCGATTTATCTTGAGATAATGAAAGCGTTCAAGGAGGGCAGGATATCCGACGCCGCGGCACTCCAGTACAAGGCGAATATCATCATCACATTCCTTGAGAAGTACGGCAACGGCTGTGGGAAAGCGTTTATGAAAGCGGCCGGACTTGATCTCGGTCCGTGCAGAAGACCGCTCGCCACTCTGACGCCGGAAGCATATTCATCGCTTCTGGAAGACCTGAAAGCCACTGAGTTCGACAACTACAAGTGCATATTCAAACAACATTAAAACTAATACCCAAATGAACAGAACGTTAAGACTGATCTTCCGCGTGATGGCAGTGATGTTCGTGGCCACGGCTTCCGGACTTGGATTGTCAGCGCAGGAAAAAGGATCCGGCAAGACTATGTCCGTCTCCGGAGTTGTCACCGACAACACCGGAATCGGTCTACCTGGAGCCAATGTTCTGGTAGTCGGTTCGAAGAACTGGGCTATCACGGACGCCAAAGGAGCATATTCAGTGCAGGCCAGACAAGGCGACGTGCTTGAGTTCTCATTTATCGGGATGCTGCCGCAGACCGTGACAGTGGGCACAAGCGCAGTGATCAATGTCCGCCTTGAAGATGACACCGAGATGCTTGAGGAAGCCGTTTCCATCGGCTATGGTACACAAAACCGCTCGCTTGTCACTACATCCATCACAAGGGTGTCCTCGGAAGAGTTCGAGCACAGTCCTCAGCAGAACCCGCTCGTGCAGCTTCAAGGGAAAGTTCCAGGCCTGCAACTACAGGTCACTTCAGGCCAACCGGGAGCAAGCCCTGACATATTTATGAGAGGAGGAACCACCACTGGGACTTCAGGAGACACTCCGCTCATCATCATCGACGGAGCCGTCTCACAAGGCACGAGGGGAATCCAGGATATGAACCCGTCAGACATCGAATCCATCGAGGTTCTCAAGGATGCCGCGTCCACGGCAATCTACGGAGCCCGCGCCGCCAACGGCATCATCATAATCACGACCAAGCAAGGAAGCGAAGGAAGCGCTAAAGTCAATTTCCGTTACACATTCGGCCTTGACCAGCAACCTAAGAAACTCGACCTTCTCAATGCGAGGGACTACATCTACCTGACCAGAAAGGCCGTCTGGGAGGACCCGAACGCGACCGCCGCCGACAAGAACAAGTTCCTGAACGGATCTTTCGGAATGTCAACAGGAAACGCCTGGGACTCTCCGAACACACTTGAGTTCCTCGATGTCTATCTCAAGAACTACGGCCAGGATTTTGTCGCCGACCTGCTTGAGAACAAAGGATGGGAGACAATGGTCGATCCGGTGACAGGCAAGCAATTGATATTTATGGACACAGACTTTCAGGAGGCCACATACCGAAACGCCGCCAAGAACGAGTACGAATTGAGTGTCTCTGGAGGGGACAAGAAGCTCAGCTACTATGGAAGTCTCAGGTATCTTGACCAGGACGGCATCGTGAGAGGGACATATTACAAAAACTACAGCGCGTCTATGAACGCGTCCTACCAGATCAGCAAGAGTTGGAAGGTCTTCTCGAAAGCCACACTCAATGTGGGAGACAGGAACACAATGTCCAACTCCGTCAACTCTATGCAGAGAGCTATGTTTATGCCTCCGACATACAAACTATACTACGAGGACGGAACACCCGCTCCGGGTGAGGGAATGTCATCGTTCCGCCCGCGCGAGTACGAGAACTACTACAAGACAAGGTACACTGTCAACAAGCAGTACAGAACCACCATACAAGGTGGAGCCGAATGGAAAATCATTTCCGGCCTGACCTTCGCCCCTTCCGTTTACTATATGATGACAGAAGGCGTCACTGGAGGGTTCGAGGCGCTGAACGAGACTACCGGAACCGCGATTCGTCCTGCCAGCGGGGCGCACCAGCACGACGGGCACTTCCAGGTGGACGCTGTTCTCAATTACGACAAGTCTTTCGCCAAGCACCATATTAACGCGACAGCAGGAACCAGCTATATGAAAGACGACAACCACTACCTCTCCGGCAGCGGAAGCGGAGCTTCGACTGATCTCATTCCGACCCTGAACGCGACCGCCGATTCCACACAGAGGGTCACATCCACCAGAGCGGAGGAGGCTATGCTCAGCTACTTCGGACGTGTCAATTATGACTACGACGGGAAATACCTCGCCTCAGTCAGTATGAGAGCCGACGGTTCGTCAAGATTCGCCGAGAATCACAGATGGGGCTACTTCCCTGGAGCCTCTCTTGGATGGAATATGCACAGGGAGAACTTCTTCACCCCTGCCAAGAAATATGTCAGCAAACTGAAGCTGCGCGCAAGCTGGGGACGCACCGGCAACAATTCAATCTCACTCGCCGACTCCAGAGGCCTGTACGGAATCACAGAAACCACCTATCTGGGAGAGGTCGGCATCCTGAACACGACCCTGGCGAACGCCGATCTTGTCTGGGAGACTACCGAATCCTGGGATGCCGGCATTGACCTCGGTTTCTTCAACAACAGACTTGAGATCCTGGTGGATGTCTATAACAAGAAGACATTCGACAGGCTCTATGACAACAAGTTGCCGTCAACCACCGGGTTCTCTTCGATAAAGTGCAACTACGGAAGCCTCGGGACAAAAGGCATAGAGGTGGAGGTCAACGCGGTACCTGTCAGCACAAAGGATTTCACCTGGAATCTCGGATTCAATTTCACTTGGTACAGGACCATTGTCATCTCACAGCCGGAGAACGGCGAGGATAAGAACAGGACCGGTGGAAACTACATCTACGACCCTGCGACCGGCACGGAGATAAAGGTCGGAGGATTCGCCGAGGGAGAACGCTTCGGCGCTCGTTACGCTTATCACTATATGGGTGTCTATCAGACAGATGAGGAAGCGGCCGCCGCCCCTTACGATGAAAACGCCAAGGGAAGGACCAAGCACGCCGGGGACGCCATCTGGGAAGACAGGAACAACGACGGCTACATCAATGCCAAGGATATGGTGTTTATGGGATACATTCGTCCGGACAAGACCGGAGGCATCACCAACAGTTTCAGATGGAAGAACCTCACGGCAAGGGTCGTGGCTGATTTCGCGATGGGGCACGTGATCAACAACGGCTCGCTCGCCTATGGTCTCGCCAGCATCAGGAACAACTACAACACTTTCAAAGAAGCCTTGACAGATTGCTGGACACCAGAAAATCCGAATGCCAAGTACCCAAGGTTCTCTCCTTTAAGCGATGCCGACTACACCACAAGGAACTTCACCAGATCAGGCGAAAGCATCGGTTCTTCGACATCAGGCCAATCCAATAATTCCGCGTTCTATCACAAAGGAGACTTTCTCGCCTTCCGCGAGGTCTCACTTGCCTACAACCTGCCGAAAAGTCTCACAAAAGCGCTGCGCATCTCGGCGCTTCAGATCTTCGGAGGAGTCTATAATATCGGTTACATCACAGGATATGACGGTATGACACCTGAGCTTTATCTTGGCTACGACTACGGTCAATACCCAAGGCCAAGGGAGTTCTCAATGGGAGTCAACATCACTTTCTAAACAAGGAACGCAATGAAAACAAAACACATACTCATAGCAATCGCCATAGCGTTGGCGACAACCACATCTTGCGACAAGCTCCTTGATGTCAAGAACCCTTCGAGCATCTACGGGGAAGGCTACTGGTCAACGAAGGGTGAGGTGGAGAGCTACCTTACCGGAACCTACACCACATTCCGGTCGTGCTGCAATTCCCTTGAATATTTTGAAGCCAGAGGAGACGAGTTTGAGCCAGGTCTGGAAGATGGCGGATCAAACCAATGGGCACATAACCTCACTTCCCTCAACGGAATAAGCTGGGGGCCATACTATACAGTCATCCAGAACTGCAATATGATAATAGCCAACATCGACAAGGCAAGCTTCAGTCTCAAATCCGACAAAGAGCAGATTCTTGCCGAAGTCTATACAATGAGGGCCTATATGTTCTTCTGTCTGACAAGGCTTTGGGGAGATGTCCCTCTTGAGACAGAGGCCACGAAAGGTTCCGCCAAGCCGCTTCCGTCCCGTTCTCCTTGCGAGGATGTCATCAGCCAGGTGATCAAGGATTTGGAGACCGCCATAGGACTTTTCCCCACCGACTCGTGGTCAAAAGGCAAAAGCAGAGCCTCGAAGCCTGCGGCATACGCCCTTATGGCTGACACCTACCTCTGGAAAGCGAAAGTGCTTGGCGGAGGTGACGCGGACCTTCGGAAAGTCATCGAATATGCCGACCTCGCCGCCTCGGGATCCGGCCTTGAGTCCGATTTCAGCGAGATCTATGGAAGCAGGAACGGGCAGGAGGTGATCTGGTCAATCCATTTCGGCTATCCTGAAATATCCGGCAGTTACACCCACTACCTCACCCTCAGGGATGTGTTCGTGGAGAAAGCCGTCAACAAGGATGAGATTCCTTACGCCAAGAGCGGAGCCAGAAGCAGTTACACCCCGAGCGAGAGGACCAAGGAATTACTCGGCAAGTACAAGGGTGATGTCAGGAAAGACAACGCCTATGTCATCGCCGTTGACAAGGACGGCAACCAACTCGGAATCTCCCAGAGGAAGATGCCCGGGACAAAGACAGAGACCAATGTCATCTTCGACAACGACATCATACTTTACAGGACCGCCGAGATGATCCTGTTCAAGGCGGAGGCGTACGCCGCCCTCGGGGATTCGGATTCCGCGGTCAAGGAACTTGACAAAGTACGCGAAAGGGCCGGAATCGGGAAATACACCGGTGCCACAGACAAGACTACGGTCGAAAAGGAAATCCTCGACGAAAGAGGAAGGGAATTCTGGCTTGAGAACAAACGTTGGCCGGACCTTCTGAGGTTCCACTACGAGGGAGTGATCGATGTCTATCAGTATATTCCCAAACTGAAGGCCAGACACGACGCCGGGATCACCGTCCCGCTATACCTTGCGATTCCTCTTCAGGAATTGTCTCTTAATCACAATCTAGTTCAGACACAAGGATATGAGAATCTTTAATACACTGCTGGCCATACTGGCGACTATAGTACTGGCCACTTCCTCATCGTGCGGAAGCAAGGAAAATCCCGCACCGGATCCAGGCAAGGAAGACAACGCCGCCGTAAAGGCCCCGCACATCTTCGTGGCGAGGACCGACGGCTACCACACGTTCAGGATCCCGGCACTGGCCAAATCCAAGAAGGGAACGCTTCTGGCATTCTGCGAGGGACGAAAGATCAGCGGATCCGACACAGGCGACATCAACCTCATCCTCCGTAGGTCAACTGACGGAGGCACGACTTGGGGGAATATCATAACGGTGTGGGACGACGGGCTCAACACTTGCGGAAATCCAAGTCCGGTCGTGGATCCGGTCACAGGGAGAATACATCTCCTGATGACCTGGAACTACCAGAAAGACGGTCAATCGGCCGGCGACTTCAACAAGGACGGAGTCACGAAGGACACACGCAGGGTCTGGCACACCTACTCCGATGACGATGGCCTGACGTGGGCGGAACCAAGAGAGATCACCTCTTCCGTAAAGAAGGACGATTGGGGATGGTACGCCACGGGACCTTGCCACGGAATTGTAATGACAAAGGCTCCTTACGAGGGCAGGATCGTCATTCCTTGCGATTACAATCAGAAAGGAGGATCAGGATATTCACATATCATTTATTCCGATGACCACGGTGCGACTTGGAAGATCGGAGGCTCTGTCAAAGGCGGAAACGAGAGCAGCGTCGCCGAAACGGGTGACGGACGGCTGATCATCACTTGCAGGGCCGGAGGTGGAAAACGCCTGCTCGCATACAGTGCGGACGGAGGCGAAACCTTCACGGCGGGGACTGCCAACAACTCGTTGCCTGACCCGAGATGTCAGGGAACGATTCTGTCCGCCGTCAAAGACGGAAAGGATGTACTTCTCCACTGTAATTGCTCCAACTCTTCCTCCAGGACACATCTGACGCTTAAAGGCAGCACTGATTCCGGTGCGACGTGGTGCGGCGGACAGGTTATCTGGGACAAGCCGGCGGCATATTCAGACATCGTGCTCGTGAGGGATGAGATCGTCGGAGTGCTGTATGAGAACGGCGACAACGGTTCATACGAGAGGATAAGTTTTGAAAGGGTCCCTCTTGGATACGCATTCATAAAATAATCTAAAAGATGAAAAGATACTCTATCATATTCATATCTTTCCTTGCGGCGCTTATGGTTTCCTGCAAGGACGAAGATGCAAACGCCCCGTTGAAAGCGGATTTTGAAGAATCCGCGGCGGAGGTGCTTGTCGGCGACGAGGTAACATTCACCGACATCTCAACCGGCAATCCTACAAAATGGAACTGGACATTCGAAGGTGCTGAGACCGAAACGTCAATCCTTTCCCAGCCTGTTGTTCGCTGGATGAAAACGGGGACATTCACAGTAAAACTTTCTGTCTCAAGAAAAGACGAAAGTTCCGAGCTGGTCAAGGAAAAACTTGTCAATGTCGGCTACCACACATCCGTGAAGGCCGATTTCACCATAGACAAGAAAATGGCTTTTGACAATCAGGAAGTCACTTTCACCAACAAATCGACCGGTTTCCCGGAGAACATCAAATGGACCTTCACTCCGAAGGAAGGCGAGCCTGTCGTCTCGACGGAAGCGAACCCTAAACTCATTTTTCTTCCGGGAATATATTCAATCAGACTTGAGGTCAGCAACGCCATCGCGTCCGATGCGATGGAAGTCGAGGACGCATTCACGATTCTGGACAGGTTCGCCGTAATGTCAGAATTCAGCGCCAGGAACACGACCACTTACGCCGGCGGAAATGTGGCGTTCGTGGACGAGTCCACAGGTAACGTGCAGAACAGGGAATGGACATTCGAAGGCGGAGAGCCCGCGACATCCACCGAGGCGAACCCTGTGGTGAAATATTCATCGGTAGGGACATACAAAGTAAGGCTGCGCACCTATAATGAAAAATATAGCGATGTGGCTGAAAAGGAAGGCTACATCCACGTCGTGCCTTCAAACGGACTTGTGTTCCTGCTTCCGTTCGACGGAGACATCCTCGACTATGGTCCATATTCTTTCAAGGCGATCAATTTCAGTATGTCCAAGAACGACAAGACTCTGACGCTCAGCTACGAGAATGCGGTTACGGAAGGAAGAGGAAAGTCCGTCAAGTTCCCTGACGGCTCGGCGAAAGGCGGACCATATTCCGTGATCCAGATGCCGGACGATCTTGCCGAGCAATATCCTGACGGAAGCTAGATGACAGTATCTTTCTGGGCGAAACTGCCTGAGACATCCGTCAACCAGGCCATCTTCGCGCAAGGTGACTGCCCTGGCGCCGCCGACATCAGCAATCAGATCTGGGCGAGGTTCCAGTCCAAGCACCAGTTCCGCTGCACCGCCGAAAAAGGCAAATTGACGGCGAACACAGTGACTTCCACTGACACAAGGTTTGATGACGGCACGTGGCACAACATTACAATTGTATATTCACGGACCTCGACCCCTGAACGGAATCTTGAGATTTTCCTTGACGGAGAATCCCAAGGCAGCAAACTGGCGGCTGACAAGGACACCAAGAGCCTGCCATATTTCATCGGCTGCAATCTGCGGCGCACCTCCGGCGCCTGGGCTCCGGAGAACATATTCACAGGCAATCTTGATGACTATGTGCTTTACAGGCGCGCCCTGAGTATTGACGAGATCAAGGTTATCGCATCAATGAGATAAGATAATGGAAAGATTGTTTTCAATAATATCTACGGTTATGCTTCTGCTCGCCTCGGAATTCGTTTCCGGCGGGCAGATGATGACCGGAGACGCCGTCTTCCGCAAGGGGGAGAACGGCATTCACACTTACAGGATCCCGGCCATTGTACAGACCAAGGCCGGAACGGTGCTTGCTTTCGCCGAGGCCAGGCACAACAGCGGCTCTGACACCGGGGACATTGACCTTGTGCTCAAGCGTTCAACCGACGGTGGGAAGACCTGGGGGCCGATCATCACTGTCTGGGATGACGCTGAGAATGTCTGCGGCAATCCATCGCCGGTCGTTGACCGCGCCACGGGAAGGATCATCCTGCTCTCAACGTGGAACAACGGTAAAGATCCCGAGAAGAAAATCCACGCCAGAGAGAGCATTGACACCAGAAGGGTGTTCTGTATGTACTCCGATGACGACGGGCTCACCTGGTCAAAGCCGAAGGAGATCACACGGTCAACAAAGAAGAGAGGATGGACGTGGTATGCGACAGGCCCTTGCCACGCCATACAGTTGACATCCGGAAGGATAGTCGTTCCTTGCGACCACGGTACCTTCATCGACAGCAAGACCAGCGTCTCCGGCTCACATATCATCTACTCCGACAACGGAGGGAAAAGTTGGAGGCTTGGCGGGACCCTCAACGTAGGGAACGAAAGCACCGTGACAGAACTTGCCGACGGAAGTGTGATGCTGAATATGAGAACGGACAGAGCCGGCCGGGAGGAACACGGCTACGGAAGACTTGTGGCTGTAAGCTATGACAAAGGCAAAACCTTCAGTGAGCCTTGGTATGACAACGGGCTGATCGAGCCTGTCTGCAACGCCAGCATCATCAACTACAACACCGATGGAAAACCCGGAAAGAAACTCTTGTTCTCAAACCCAGAAACGAAAAACAAGAGAAGGAATATGACCATCAGGATGAGCCGTGACTCCGGCAAATACTGGGAAAGGGTTTGCACTCTGACAGAAGGTCCGGCAGCATATTCAGACCTTATGATATTCCCCGATGGCGATGTGGGCATCCTCTATGAGTGCGGTGAAGCCACCCCTTATGAGACGATCACATTCGCGAGAGTCCCAGCGAAGACCTTCAATCCTTAGGTCAAATAATGAATATGGTGTGTGGCTGAATGAATTTGACACCAAAAATATGTAATACTTATTATTTTTGATTATTTTTGGAAAAAATAACGAATGAAAGTTGAGCAGACCTTGGTTGAGCAGACCCAGAACGACATATTGAAATACATTGCGGATCATCAGGACGAAAAGAGGCTTCCCAAAGAGCAGGAGCTCGGGGACCTTCTCGGAGTCAGCAGGGTGGTTGTTAGGGAGGCCTTGAGCAGAATCCGCGCGTTGGGACTAATTGAGACAAAGCGTAAGCTGGGAACTGTGATTGTCAGTCCCAAGATCTTCGGATCGCTGAGTTCAATCGTCACATCGGGCCAGCTCGAAAGGCAGACACTCAAGGATTTGTACGAATTGAGATTGATGATAGAGATAGGTATGTCCGATTTCCTGTTTCTGAACAAGACAGAGGCTGGAATGAAGAAGCTGGAAGCGATTGTCGCCAAACAGTTCACCTTGGAGAACAAGTTGACCGCCGCGCAGACGGAGGACGAGAAGTACGAGATCGCCAAACAGCTGACCGAAATCGACGTGAGATTCCACAGCGCGCTGTTCGAGATGACCGGAAACAAGAGCCTGATGGACTTCCAAAGCATTTTGAGACATCTTTTCACGCTCTATGTCCCTAAACTCCACAAGGACTACCACGACATCACGCTTGTGTCCCACATCAGCCTGTACAACATCCTCAGGACAGGGACTCCGGACGCTTTCAGGACAGCGATGCGGCTTCATCTGAAGACCCAGTTCGACAATATGGAACAGAATCTTGACAAGGCATTCAACAGATGACATATCATATGGAACAAAATCCTTATTACAAGAAGGCCCTCGAATTCTTAAAGGAGGGAAAACTCGAAGGCCTGTCCGTCGGCACGCACGAGATCGACGGGGACAACCTTTGGGTGAATATCGTGGAGACAGACCTTAGGCCGGCTTCGAAAGCGAGGCTGGAGGCTCACGACAAGTACATCGACCTGCAGGTTCCGCTTTCGGGCGATGAATATTTCGGTGTCAAACCCAGAAAAGAGTGCGGTGAGGCCAAGGACATTAATCCAGCCAACGACATCATATTCTTCGATGATCCCGTCACCGAGACCGTCCTTGTCAAGGCCGGCGACTCAATCACATTCGCCCCGGACACCGCCCACGCCCCGCTCATCGGAACCGGCCGGATCAAAAAGGCCATCTTCAAGGTCAAGGTCGTGTGATGTATTATAAATTACTATTTTGGAGACACTACCGTAATTGTTGCCGGCAGCGTCTTTTATTGTCCACTAACGCCGTGCCACGACAGATCAAAGCATAAGCATCGCAGCGGGGCGTATCTTAAGGAAACGGCAGATATGTCCGGCTGTTTTCAGATTCGGTTCCGACTTTCCCGACACGAAATCATTCACACGTGTCGTACTGATTCCGAGTTCTTCCGCAAGTTGCTTCTGGGTAATATGATTCTCTTTCAGGCCGTCAGCGATAAGATCAGCGACGCTTGGCTTAGCTATAGGGAAATGTTCCTTCTCATAATCAATGACAATGTCAGACATCATCATCAACTCAACGGCCTTGGGGTCATCCAATGGTGTGCTGTCATCAACCAGAGGAAGCAGATCCTCCACTCTTTTCTGCGCTAATTTGTACTGGTCTTCAGTGATTATCCTCATATTCATACCCTCCTATATAGTTGAAGCATCAATTCTGTCATAATCTTGATGTGTGCCGACGAAACGTATGAAAACATACCCCATCACAAATTTCACAACGACAATTAATCTATATTTGTTGCCACCTATGTTAAAAACATAATGTTGGTTTCCCACATAGTCAACCGTACCGAAAGACATCCTCATTTCCGCGAAAGAATGCCAGTTTGCTTCCTCAACTGTATGATACCAACGTTCAAGCGGTATTCTTGCGTCCTCGTGCCCAACTTGCTCGTAAAATTCCTTCAGTGTTCTATGCGAAACGATTCTCATACTATATTAACGAATACAAAATTATATAATAATTCCGAAAATCAAAATCCTTACCACGAAAAATTCTTATTTACGGAATTATCCCATAGTTAATCGGCTCACCGAGACCATCCTTGTCAAGGTCGTGTGATTGTGAAGTCCACTTCGGAATATG
Source organism: Bacteroidaceae bacterium (assembly GCA_963660255.1). Lineage (GTDB taxonomy): Bacteria > Bacteroidota > Bacteroidia > Bacteroidales > UBA932 > Cryptobacteroides. The sequence continues at coordinate 25,972 of CAVKYA010000004.1, forward strand.
ATTGCGCAAGGGATTTCAGGGCATTTTGTATTTGCTGGAGCCTTGCGGCGGAAGGGCGCTTGAAGCCATTGATGTAGTTCCGGAAAAGAGTGGGGTTTATGCCAGCATATTCAGAGAATCCGGAAATGTTGATTTCACTGTGCATCAGGAAGAATTCCTGAAACGGGGTCGGCATAGCGTCTTTGTAAGTAAAGCTTTCAAAACTGACATCCTCATTCAGATCCGGCCAATGAATGCCTTCAAAACCGATACGATAATTCTTGCGCTGTTTTTCATCGGCATTCCGTAAGGCACGATACCACAATAAAGACTGACGGAAGACAGTTCCGGATTCATCTTCCCCGTACAGGCACCGCTCATCAAACCATATCTTTTTTATTTTCATCGCCTTATGTTATCAAAATAACTATTCCAAGCCCGAATGATCATCTCTTTGTTTTCATCCAATACCATCTCGATCTTTTTAAGATCTCCAGCCTTGATATTACTTACCGTCCTTTGGACAAACCTATTATTTCTCAAGTCATAGACAGCATAGCCATCAGCGCCTTCGATGTGCACGTGGATCGGCTCGTGTTCTCTGCTAAAAAAGTAAAACGTGAAACCGAACAGTCTTAAAATTACTGGCATACAAATATAGGTATTATTTTTAATTCCACAATATTTCGTCTAAAACATACCCCGGCGCTTCGACAGGCTCAGCGACCATAGGCTCTAGGGACTGCCCAAGTGCCGGGGAGTAGCGGTGGAATATTCAAACATCCAGAGGTTTACAGGAAACTGAAGGTGACGCTGACATCGCCGAAGCGGTTCGGCTTGCCGTTGTACTTTTCGAAATAGTTGCTGGAGAGCTTGCCGCGCCAGACGAGGTCATCGTTGCGGCGGAAAGGCAGATCGACCTCAAAGCCGTAGGATCTGGACTTGATCTTCACGAGCCCGCTGGCCTTCCAGGAAGTCTGCTTGCCGCCGTCGTCCTCAATCATCAGAAACACACACTCCTCAAGCTGCGGAGTCCATTCCGAAACGACGATAGTGTTGAATCTCAACGTGGTGCCAACATATTTCCGCCTCACGTTGATCATCATATCCGTCACGGAAGGGCTGTACAGCTTAAGTTCCTCCTCGGTCTTGGCCGTGAAACCGTTCAATGCCCCGCACTTGACAAAGAACTCGGATGCGCCGGCAAACCAGGAATCATAGTTTCTATGCGCCTTGAACTCCTTAAGGACCAAAGTCTTGAAGTCACTGGACGTTCTTGTGGCGACATACGAGGCTCGCTCCGGATAAAGCGCATCGACCATCTGTGGGGTCAGGTACATAGCATCCTCATTACTGTTGATGACCCAGACAGGATGATTACGGGCATATTCCTCATTCACAACCACTTCCTTGACAATCCAAGAGCCGTTCGGAAGCCGCTCCCTGAAAAATCCAACGTTAGAGCCATCCTGAAGCCCGACGGCCGGACCAGTGGCCGCTTCCGCCGGATTGAATGTGACCACCGGCATAGACTTCCCGTCCCAATCCTCTGAATATGGCCAATAAATCTGCAAGCCGGAATCAGAGAGAGCGTCCAGAAAAGATCCGGCCCTTGTCGCGGGAATCTTCTCATCGGAGGCTGAGGACAAGAGATCACGCAGCGGCTCCGGATACTCGGTCACCGACCTTGTTTGAAGCAGTTCGTCACCCACACCAGTCCCAGGTTTGGAGATCAGATTCGAGAAAGGATATTCCTCATCGTAGCCATTGGAAGCCGAGGAGCTGACTCCGTCAAACACCTCACGGACCTGCGTGATTGTCAGAGGTAATTCCGAGAGCATTCTGGCCACACTTTCGGCGGAAAGATCCGAGCCGGAAGCGTTTACCGTGACTGGTTCCGGCTTTGAAAAATCAGGCCGGTCAACACGGTCACAGGAGGATGAGAGCAGGGCGGTCACAGCCGCAAGCGCCGGCACCACCGGTGTCAGCCACTTTTTCATTGTACTGAAATTCTTCATCTTAAACGAGTTTAAAGTTAACATTTCAGTACAAAGGGACACAAAAAGAGCCGTGGAAGCAAAAATTCCACGGCTAATTGTCAAAAACGGGCTCTGAACTATATACAGACCTTATTTTGAATAGAAAACAAAGCGGTTTTTGTCGTAAAAATCCTTCACGACCTCGTTTTTCTGGAAACCAGCGTCTCCAAAAACTTTCGCGGTCTCCGGCCCGAAAAGTTCATTAATCTCCGTAAGTCCTTTACCCTCAGCGGAAAGATACTGTTTTGACAAGGCCGCTATGGAGCGATAGAAAACAAGCGGATCCCCATCATCCACAAACAAAGCCGTTGAAGGCTCGTAGTTGAGGACATTGCTCCGCATCTGAGGTTTCTGAGACTCCATAATGTAAGGTGGATTGCTGAGAATCAAGTCATAATCCCCGTCGGCGAATGTCTGGTTTCCAGCCAAGACATCACCGACCGTAAACTTCGGCGCCAAAGCCCCTGTCTCCTTAAGTCTGGCGGAAAAATCCTGCGAGGAGGCCACCGCTATGGCTTTTTCCGAGATGTCCACACCCGTCACCTCGGCTCCCGGAATATTCAAGGCAACCGTCCAGGCGATGCATCCTGAGCCTGTGCAAAGGTCAAGGACACGGACAGGTCTGGCGGATTTCCCGTAGGCCTTTCTCATCCTCTGGATCCTTGATCCGATCTTCACCGCCTCACGGCAAAGCAATTCGGTCTCAGGACGAGGAATGAGGACATCACGGGAAACCTTGAACCTCAGCCCGCAAAAATCAGCGAACCCGATGACATATTGGATAGGCTCACCGGTGGAAAGCCTGTCAAGATCAGAGTTCAGAACCTCAAGGGATTTATCGTTCACAACGTAATCCGGCTCAACGATGTGGGTATAACTTTTGGTGCCGATGCGGCTCTCGCAAAGCATCAGCATAATGCTCCGGGCCTCCTTGGTCGGATACAATGGCTCAAGACGAGCGACACCTTCATTGAGGAAATCTTTCAATAGCATAAGCCTGAAATCTTTTAAAGTTAGAATTGAATATTATGAATTTTCTATGATGCCGGTCAAAAAGTCTGTTATGTCGATCCCGGCCGTACGCACCATCTTAGGCACGAGGGACGCGCTTGTCATCCCTGGGATAGTGTTGACTTCCAGGAAATAAAGACCATCATCACCAAGAATGTAGTCCATCCTCACGACACCGGAGCAACCGAGATGCGAATATATTCTTTTACTTACTTCCTGAATATGTCCGCTCAGTTCCTCGCTGATCGGAGCCGGGC
>CAVKYA010000005.1:0-28098 GCA_963660255.1 Bacteroidaceae bacterium
TCTATAACAACCCCGACAACAAGGAATTTGCTGCCGGGGTTCAGGCTATGATAGAGAAGGACCTTCAGGAAGAAAAAGCTTCCTGGTCAGGGAAGATTGACGATATATATGAATACTGCCTAAACAAGAACCTGCACGAGCAGGCGGAGGATCTTTACAAGAACTTTCCGCTCACGTCCATCCGCACAACCCTCATAGAGGATTATGTCCGAATGGAGGAGGCAAGAAGGAAGAATGACTTCGATGAATTCGGTCTGCACCTCTACCAGCAGATAGAGGCTATCGTGAACACTCTGGCAAAAGATGAGCAATTGTCTTTGATAGTTAGGAAGATGTACCCCATGAAATCATACATCAAAACTATTGACCATATTGATGAGAACGGCAAGACAGTATATAAAAAAAACGAGCAATATAGCCCGACTGACAGGTCCCTGAAGGGTCAGAGTATAGCAGATTTTATCCTCTATAAGCCAAAATCGGATGGGACTCAGAAGGGTGATGAGGATGCAAGACGTTTATATGAGGAAAAGCAGAAAAAAGAAATCTCGTTACTTTACGCAACTGAAAAAATGAATGTCGTTCTGTACTTCGTATGCTATCAAGCAATGATGTACAGCAGCAGGCAGGACGAATGGACCAAGAACAAGAAACTCTTCAGCGACATTTATAAAGTCAGGAACCATGTTCACAGAGAAGGAGAGTTAACTGACAAACACGAGGTCTACAAAAGAGTTATTGAAAGAAAGAGCCTGTCGTACCTAAGGTTCCTTTCAGCACTTGTATTCCTTGTAGAAACGGTAGAGGAAGGATACAAAAAAATACCAGAACTATTAGAATACGTTATATCGCTGAAATAATTTATCTTTCACTATCCTCTCAACGAAGATACCATTCGTCTAAGCACCCTATATTTGCACTGTATAACTATAAAGGATGCTTATGAGGACGGACAAATGGTTTATATCAAACCTTGACGATACACAGAGACAGATCGTTGTCAGTGACATCAACAGGAACATCATCGTTCAGGGAACCGCAGGCAGCGGCAAGACCAATCTTGCGATCCACCGCGCAAAGCAGGCCAGCCTGTTCAGCGACAAGTACGCAATCGTGATCTACACCATCGCGCTCAAGCGAATGGTAGCCACTGGTATGAAGACCCTCGGCCTTGATGACGAGCGCATAGCCTATGACTGGGCATGGAACAATAGTGGTTTCATTCTCAACGGAAATGTATTCGCCAACAAGGATGACGAGAAGATCATTTACCTCATCCACGACGAGAAAACCCGCAAGTTCAAAAAGGTGAGCGGCTACCGCAACCTCAAGGAAGCACAGAAGAAGAACCCTGGAACAATCGCTGCTGGTCTTGATTTCGCTGACTGGGTGAGCGACCACGACTATTACACATACGGCAGAAGGACTTCTATCTTCATTGAGACTGAGCTCTCCAAGGACGAGCAGAAGAATGGGATCGATATGGACAGTTTGAGGCCAGTGACCGCAGCGGTACTCTACAAGCCTGCCGAGGAGGAGATGGACTACCTCATCATTGACGAGGTGCAGGACTTCTCGACATCCGTTCTCAAGAACAACTATGTGGACAAGGTCAAAAAGACTTATGCCTTCTTCGGAGACTCGGCACAGATGATCTACAAAAACCAGGGCGCATCTATGGACGAGATTCGCAGCGCGATGAAAGCGGACCCATACTTCCTCTGTTACAACTACCGCCTTCCGAAGTCGATCGCGAAGGTGGCCCAGGATATCCCGGAGCAGAGCATCGACCTAATGACCAACAATATGAAGGACCGAGGCAACAGCGACTATCCGTATTACCCGAAGCCAGTGGTCACCAAGTGCAAAGACTCCGAGGCCGAGCTCGAGGCCATCGTCAACAGGATTAAGAACGAAGACCTCGATGACGTGGCCATCCTCGTACCGACAGAGGCTGAGGTGATCAAGGTATACGAGTACCTCCAATCCAAGGGCATCGACTCACAGGTACACTACCGCAGGAGAACCGGCCTGTACGTTGGCGGCACTCAGGTGTTCCGCACGGTCAACACCCTCGACCTTGCCAACAACGACCTCCCGTGCATCCTCACCTACTATGCTGCCAAGGGCACGGAATTTGACAATGTTTTCGTACCTTTCGCAAGCGCAGGCAACATCCCTGACAGGAAGGCCTTCTACGTGGCATGTACACGATCGTCACACAGCCTGTACATTTTCCACTCCGGAGTCCTGACTCCGTTTATGAGCAAGGTGAAACCCGAGTACATCGAACGAGTGGACATCACCAAGAATAGCAGCAACAACCCGTTCTAAATATGACAAGCGCCATTGAAAAGGAATACTGGATCATCACCAGCCAGTGGAGTCTCATCGACTCGATGGCCACTGAAAGCGTATCACCTAACTCGTTCTACTGCGAGCGCAACTTCGGAAGCGACCTCTCACGCTATGTAGAGGGTTCTGAAAGAGCGAACCATCTGCTACTTATGACCGAAGAGCCAAAGGGAGACTACGCCATCCTGCTATCCGGAAAACTCATAGACAGCTCGCTCCTCATGCCGTGCAACAAGAAGTGCACGATGCTCCTCTACCCGAAGTCGCTCCATTTCCGCAAGGGAATGGTAAGATTCCGCTTCGCCTCTGAGGAACTGATGAAATCGTTCATCGCCGAGACCGACATCATGCTCGAGGTCAAATGCACCTCGAAGTACAGGGAGGATTTCTACGTGTCCGATAGCGGTTCTGACTTCAAGGAGTCAGCCACTACCGACTGTCTCGCCCTAGAAAGTCAGGATACCTCCATCAGAAAGGAGAACTGCAGGAACTTTATCAAGGGTGCCGTCATGGTTTTTGCAAGAGGATGCCTCATCAATGCAGAGAAACAGGAGGTCACCGACTACAGGATCGCCCTGAACGCTCTCAAGAATGCCCTCACAGGAATGCACACCCGCCTTTTCGTGGACAGCGACTTTCTTCCCGATATGTCGTTCGTTGGACAGATAGAAGGAGTGGAGCAGCTTCACCGCAAAGCCTTCGGCAAGGATATCAACTCCTTCAAGATGATGACCAAGCTGTTCACCAACCTCCTCGGCATCCTCTGGGAGAGACACCAGGAACTCCAGATGATGAAAGGCCCCGGCCATACGGCTATGATTCACAGTCTGGAGGCCGAGATGGAGCATACCCGCAGGGAGGTCGAAAAGATCGAGATCGATTCCAACATCAACGAATATGTCAGGGAACTGGACATGATCAAGGCAGAGGAGGAGCGCATGGGCAGAGTCGCCGGCAAGAGCAGGAAGTACTTCCCCAAGGGCAGCGTGGAGCGCGCACGCAAAGACTACCTCAAAAGCGTAATAGAAGACTTCAGGAAGAACAACTCAGCCTATCGTGAGCTAACCGGAAGGGTATCCCAGATCAAAAGCCTCCTGTCGGAGATCGCTATGGGCACTACCAAGTATGACGGTGCGCTTGCACCGGCCTTCAACAGCCTGAACGATGTGATAATCGACCTGATGGAGCACATCAATAAGGACAGCCCCACAGCTGAGGTGGATCTCTCCTGCTTCTCCCTCTCACCGGAAGGGAACCTGAGCATCTGCACCAAGGGATTCTCTGAGGCCGAGGCGGAGTTCTATTCTCTCCTTCTCAAGGCGGCACTCGGCCACCCTCTCACAGAGCTCCGTCCACTTTCGTTCAAGGACATTATGGACGTGCTTCTCTCCAGCGCCAAGGAATACTCCTCAAGCAGCAGGACCATCGGTACTCCCGAGGGCCAGACCATAAGGAACGCTCTCCTTGCCCTCTGGAAATACAAGAACAACAAGCCTGGCGGAGAGATCATCTACCCCGAAGGGATGGACCTTATGGCAGCCGTGATGGCATTCCTCGTAAAGGGGAACGACTTCCTGCAGATGGAGCGCTTCGCTGCCAACCGAGGCATACGCAATATGCAGTACGTCCTCGCACTCCAGGGTGCGATGATAGGATTCGCATCTCTCCCGAGAACATTCACCGACAAGGTCATCACGAGGGCTGACATAGAATCCATTATGGCTATCATGGATTGATACAATTCGACATTCTAATACGGTAAAAATCGGATCAAGTCCAAAAGTATGTGTTTAAGGATAAACTTTGAAAGGCTAAGCAGAAAACACTTTCATCAAATATGTCTGTTTCAGGCCGGTGGCCTAAAACGATGCTAATCTAGTAATAAATTCTGAATGTGAGACATTTTATCTTCATTTTTGTCTCACGATAGATGATATGTTGTACGATACTACAGCTGCGAACAATTCAGAAAGGTCCTGCCAACCTACAGTCTCTCCTCCTGTCCGGTCTTCATTCCGCGGAGGTCACAATTAAAACTCTTACGGAACTCTATTTTGGCTTTCTCCATAGTGGCGTCAGATTTGTAAGCCGGGAAGGATTGGGCTACAATTCTGGCTCGAATGTCATCATTTGTTGGATGCTTGAACAAAGGGTTACTCAAGGTCGCACGCAATTGGGCGACAGCGTGTTCAATGTCAGTGCCTTTTAGTTCTACGAATATCTCAGACCAATTCTCGGGAATTTGACCTTCAGGTTTACGCCTGACAAGCAGGAGCTTATCACACCTCTGACCTTCTTTGACGATATAACCGTCAACGGCATACACAACAGAGTCTTGACCTCCGGCAATAACCAAGGCATAGCGTTTTCCCTTTTCGCAAACTGCCACCTTTGAACGAAACTGAAGATTCTGCTCCGGTACAAATCCTTCAACAGTCAAACGGTCAAAAGTGGATGAATATTCTCTCTCGCCTCGTTTCATACTTCTCCATATAGAATATTATTCAATTTACTGATTTTGTCATCTACCCAATCCGAGACACCGTCCAAATCGTTTCCAGTCAGCATCGGAATATCGTTGTCCAGAATATTACGGAATACCCCATCATCTCCTATGAAATAGCCGGAAATGGATGATGATGGAAGAATATATTCATTGTCAATCTCTGTCTGCCTTGATTTCTCAGACACCACGGCTGCCAATAACAACACATTTACGACAGAAAGGATATATGGGCTATGGGAGGTCATCATCACAAAACTGCTCTCCGAGCCTTTCTCCAAAGCTATTTTTAGGGAACGGATAATGCTCAATACAATCAAGCGCTGTGATTCCGGATAGAGATTCTGCTCCGGCTCCTCAATGAATATCTGGGCCGACTGATACACCAACCTTCTTGATGCCAATCCATTGTCGGTTTCGTTGATTGAATTGCGCTCAACCATTGACAAAGGAGCGTTCCGGCCTACCTGATTCATCATATAGTTGGCCATCACTTCCAGCGGCATAGCTGACTGGACCCCGCTTGAAGCATAGAAAGCCGGTGACTCCACACCATCCTCTCTCAGAATCATATCCATTCCGGATCTATTGACATAGCTAAAACCTCCTGTTACAGACAAATGATATGGACGTTCAGCGGTGTAAGGAGATTTGGCCTCATCCCATTCATAGATGAAATTGAAAAGGACATCCCGATCAGTTGCCTTATAGGTCCGATCAACATTTTGTATGGCGGAAATCAAATTACGTTCAGCAGGAATATAGCACAGCTTGCTGTTAAAACGTCCCTTGGCAAAGTTATTCTTCCGTAATATTTTAGGGTTACCGCTTTTGCCGGCATATTCAATCTGAATAGTGTCCCCATCATACTTGATCAAAGTGTCATCACGGAAATATTCTTCGTTCAATCTGTTGAACTGCCTTAACTCCTTGGCGAATCTGCTATAGTGGGTATATTGGCTTATTAAATCGTCTGTCGATACCATAATCCTTTTTTCCACCCAACGGCAATAACTGAGCACTTTCATAAAGGTGCTCTTACCGGAACTCTGCCGCCCCATCAACAGCATAAACGGAGTGAGTTCTATGGTCGTGGAATCCTCGATAGGACCGAATCCTTTGATAAGCAATGTCGCCATATCGTTTTCAATATTAATATACTTGTTGACAAAAATACTGAATTAGCCTTGTAAATCCAAAAAACGCCAACACACACAACACAAAAAGGACTACTTTTTCAGCCCCAAGTGTAACAGAGGACGTTCTGTTGCGCTTGAGGCTGAAAGGGTTTTGTAAGGATACTCTTTACAATAAAAAACGATCGGTGAAGGTGAGAATCCTACCTCCAACCGCCGCCAAGGGCTTGATAGAGAGCGATTACGCTGCGGATTTCCTCGAAACGGTCTTGGGCTTGTTCCTCTTCGGCGGAGAGGAGGGACTGCTGGGCGGTGAGGACTTCAAGGTAGTTCACGGACGAGTGCTTCATCAGGCGTTCGGTCTTCTGGACGGTCTCCTTTAGGGACTCTATACGTTTTTCCCCTATTTCCAGACGTTTACGGGCAGTCTGCCAAGAAGTAAGCGAGTTGTTGACCTCTGCTCCGGCATCCAGAAGTTTCTGTTGGAAAGCCAATAGAGCGGCCTCCTGCTCGGCCTTGGCGATTTTCAGGTTGGCCACATTGGCTCCCTTGTTGAACAAAGGCTGGGCAAGGGATCCTGCCATATTCAATAAAAGGTCTCCAGGGTTGACGACCATTCCTCCTCCGTTGTTTGTCCATCCGGCGGCACCAGAGAGGTTCAGAGAGGGATAAAAGGCCGAGCGAGCGGAGCCTACGGCGTAAAACGCCTGCGCGAGTTGGGCCTCGGAATGACGTACATCGGGACGATTGGCCAGAAGGCTCGCTGGAATACCTACAGAGAGTTCCTGCGGAAATGACTGATCGGCCAGAACGCCACGCTCGATGTTTCCGGGAGTTCTTGCCAGTAAAGAGCACAATGACTTTTCCGTCTCGCTTATGCTTTGCCTTACCGACAGCACGGCCTGTTCCAACGCCATCTTGTTGGCCTCGGCCTGAAGAACAGCGGTCTTGTTGAAATAGCCGGCTTTCATAAGCGAATTCATAGCCGAGACGGTAGCGGTCCAGTTGTCCAAAGTCCGCTCATTAATTGCCAGTTGCTCGTCAAGCATCAATAGTGAATAGTAGGTCGATGCCACAGTGGCGACAAGCGAAGTCCTTACAGCCTGCTCATAAGCCTGACTGCCCTCCAAGGCGGACTTGGCCTCCATCTTCGCGTTACGCACACGTCCGAATATGTCCAGTTCCCAAGAGGCGTTTCCTCCGAGATTATAAGTCTTAGCATTCTGACCATCCCAACGGGAGACAGCACCCTCTCCATTCAAGCCAACTGACGGGAGAAAAGCCAGACGGGCGGCGGACAGTGAAGCCTCGGCCTGATTCACACGGAGATGAGCCGTGCGGAGATCCGTGTTGCGCACAAGAGCTGTGTCGATCAGCTTCCTTAACATCGGATCAGTGAAGAAATCCCGCCAGGAAACAGTGGCGATCGAGGTGGTGTCCGCACTTGCATATTCATCACCAAACAAATTCCCGTCAACCTCGGTTGTTTTTGAATATTTCTGATAGACCCCGCAGCCTTGCAGAATCACAGCAAGAACTGAGAGACAAACAATTATCCTTTTCATTCATTTTCGTTTTTAGTAAGCGGTAACTTATTTATTAACGGTTACTTAAGATCCGACTCCTTCTGGAGCTTCAACTTCGCGACCTTGTCAATCTCGACGGAGATCGCGTCGTCCGCCTCCTTGAACTCAATTGGTTTGATCCTTTCCTGAAGTCCTTGGAACACAATCCAAAGAGCCGGAACGATGAACAACAGAACCAGAGTACCGACCAACATTCCACCAACTGCACCTGTACCTAATGTCCTGTTGCCGTTCGCACCGACACCGGTCGAGAACATCAACGGAAGCATACCGAACACCATTGTCAAGGCTGTCATCAAGATAGGACGGAGACGGTTCTTGGCCGCCCCGATTGCCGCCTGCTTGAGCGACATTCCGCTCCTGCGGCGCTCCCCGGCATAGTCGGTGATCAGAATGGCCGTCTTTGCAAGCAAACCGATCAGCATAATCAATCCGGTCTGAAGGTAGATGTTGTTCTCCAATCCGAACATCTTGGCGAACAGGAAGCTGCCCATAAGTCCGCACGGAACCGACAGGATGACAGTGAACGGAAGCACGAGGCTCTCGTACATTCCGCTCAGGATCAGATAGACAAGCAGGATGCAGACGGCGAATATGATAGCCACGTTGTTGCCTGTCGCGGCCTCCTCGCGGGAAATTCCGCCGAACTCGAAGCCGTAGTTGCGCGGCAGGACCTTGGCGGCGGTCTCACGGACCGCGTTCAACGCGTCACCAGAACTGTACCCCTGAGCAGCGTCACCGCTGACAGCGATTGAATTGTAAAGATTGAAGCGGGACAGCGACTCCGGGCCGTAGGTCTTGGTCAGTGTCACGAACTGTGAAAGCGGAGCCATCTCCTCGCCGACACGCACATAGATGTGGTTCAGCGATTCCGGTGTGACACGGGACGCGGGATCGGCCTGGATCATAACACGGTAAAGTTTCGAGAATCGGTTGAAGTTGGACACATAGCCTCCTCCGAAATATGCCGACATCGTCTCCAGAATCTCGGTGGTGGTGATTCCGGCACGCTCGCACTTCGCCGCGTCGATGTCCACCCAGAACTGAGGATAGTCAGCGGCGAACGCTGAATATGCCATATTGATCTCCGGACGCTCATTGAGGGCAGCGACGAAATTGTCTGCGACCTCCTTGAACGCGTTGATGTCACCGCCTTCCTTGTCCTGAAGGTACATCTCGAAGCCACCACCTGTACCGTAACCCGGAATCATCGGTGGGGTCATAGCCAACAACGACGCGTCAGGAACCTCCGGAGCGATCTCATAGACTCTGTTCACCACATCATTGGCGGAATGTCCCCTGCCCTTGCGCTCGCCCCAGTCCTTCAGATTGATGAAGAACATTCCCATAGACGGGCCAGTACCGGAGAATGAATAGCCGATGACCTCACTGGTGCAGTTCACCTCCGGCATTTTCCGGAATCTCTCATCAAGCTTGTCCATTGTCTTTTTTGTCTCGACGAGTGAGCTTCCCGGCTTGGTGTTCAGACTGACCATCACGGTACCGGTGTCCTCGTCAGGAACGAGACCGGTCTTCGTGTTCCGTACCAGGAACACCAGCAAGGCAAGACCTACAGCCAAAGTGCCCCACATCATCCATTTGTGATGGATGAAATACAGCACGCCATTCTTGTACCGGTCAAGGACAGCCTCGAAGCCGGCATTATACGCCTTGCGGAAACGAGCCGCGAAATTGTCCTTCACCTGTCCGTTCTCATCCACGTAAGGCTTGAGCATAATGGCGCAAAGAGCCGGAGAGAGCGTCAAGGCGTTGATGGCGGACAGGCCGACAGCCACAGCCATTGTGATACCGAACTGGGTGTAGAATGTTCCGGAGGTTCCTCCCATAAAAGAAGTCGGGATGAACACAGCCATAAATATCATAGTGGAGACCAGGATGGCCGTGGATATTCCGCCCATAGCGTCGGTCGTCGCCTTGTAAGAGGATTGGTAACCGGCGTCAAAACGGCTCTGAACCGCCTCCACAACGATGATGGCGTTGTCCACAACCGTACCGATCGCGAGCACCAACGCGAACAGTGTCAGCAGGTTGATCGAGAATCCGGCCACTGACATAAACGCGAATGTGGAGATGATCGACACGATGATCGAGATTGTCGGAATCAATGTTGAGCGGATGTCCTGAAGGAAGAAATACACTACAAGGACAACCAACAGCACGGCGAGAAGCAGGGAGACCACCACACCACGGATCGAAGCGTAAAGGAATCTGTTCGTGTCGCTCAAGGTCACGAACTCAAGTCCCTTAGGCAGATCCTTGCTGATCTCATCCAAGACATCATCTATCTCGTTGATGACAGCCGAGGCGTTGGATCCCGCGGTCTGGCTGACGTACGCGGTGGCCGCCGGCATTCCGTTGACCTTGGAGTCAAAGCTGAACGATTCGTCTCCGAGCTCAACCTTCGCCACTTCCTTGAGTCTCAGCACATCGCCTCCGGGAAGGGAGCGGATGACCAACTCACCGAATTCCTCCGGTGTCGAGAGACGGCCACGGTACTTCATCGTGAACTGCATCGCGTTGTCGTGGTTCTCTCCGAACGATCCTGTGGCGGCCTCGATGTTCTGCGTCGCCAAAACAGCGGTGATGTCGGACGGAATCAATTTGTACTGAGCCATTTTGTCCGGATCCAGCCAGATTCTCATACTGTAGTTGGAACCGTAGAGCTGGAACCTGCCGACACCCTGAATACGTTTGATCCTCGGTTCAACATTGATCTTCATATAGTTGTCCAGAAACAAACGGTCATAGCCACCTTCCGGGGCATACAGCGCGAAAGTCTTGAGCTCGGCGTTCTGGCTCTTCGTGGTCGTCACACCGATCTGGGTCACCTCGGCAGGGAGCAGTCCCTGTGCGGTGGCCACAGCGTTCTGGACATTGACCGTGGCCATATCGGCGTTGGTGCCCTGCCTGAAATAGACCTGAATGTCAGCGTCACCGGAATTGGAGGCCGACGAAGTGATGTAGGTCATATTCTCCACACCATTGATAGCCTCCTCCAACGGGATGACAACCGCCTTCTGGACTGTCTCGGCGTTGGCTCCCGGATAGTTGGTGTAAACCGACACTGTCGGCGGAGCGATGTCCGGGTACTGCTCGATCGGCAGCGAGAACAAAGCCAGCAGTCCCATAAAGACCATTCCGACCGCGATCACTATCGAAAGAATCGGACGGTCGATGAAATATTTGAGATTCATTTGCTTACTGCTTATTTGAATATTCAACCTTGACCGGTGTACCATCCTTCAGGAGAGCCACACCTTCGCTGATCAGAGTCTCCCCCGCTGACAATCCGTCCATGACGATATATTCCTTTCCGTCATTGAGATTCTCAACCTTGATCTCGCTCGCCACGGCCACACCATCAACTACCTTATAAACGAATATCTTGTCCTGGATCTCGTAAGTCACTGACTGTGGGATGACGATCGCATCCTTCTCCTGACGGGTCAGCACAACGTTGCCGACTCCGCCGCTGAAAAGAATACGCTTTGGATTAGGGAACACGCAGCGCACGGAAGCCGTTCCGGTACGAGGGTTGATGATTCCGCTTATGGTCTCAATCCGCCCCTTTTCCTCATAGACGGAGCCGTCGTTAAGGTTCAGCTCAATCTCCGGCATCCGCTCTATGACCTCGTCCGGGGAGCCGCACTGACGGATCAGTCCACGGATCTGATTCTCGGTCATCGAGAAGTAAACGTACATCTGTCCGATGTCCGCAACCGTGGTAAGCGGCTGAGGAATGGATGGTCCGACCAAAGCACCGGCACGATAAGGGAGCGTCCCGACAACACCGTCCACCGGGCTCTTCACCTCGGTGTAGGACAAGTCGTTGCGGGCGTTGATTTCCTGAGCCTTCGCCTGTTCCAACCCGGCTTCGGCTATAGCGAGAGCGTTGTGGGACTGTGAGAGATCATATTCAGAAATCACATCCTCCTCAAAGAGGACCTGCTTGCTTTCATTCTCCAGCCTCGATGTCTCGACCTGCGCCTTCGCCGCCTGGACATTGGCCACCGCCGTGCGTAGAGCCGCCTGATAAGGCACCTGATCGATGATGAACATCGTCTGCCCCTTCCGCACGTTCTGGCCCTCCTTGACGCAAAGCCTTGAGATTGTGCCTGATACCTGAGGGTAGATCTCGACGCTCTGCCGCCCCTCGATGGTTGATGAATATCTCTCCGCTATCACAGCGTCACGTTTCTCCACTTTGATGACAGGGTACGTGGTCGTCTCCTGTGATGTCTGTCTGCCGCCACAACCTCCAAGGATGGTCACTGCGGACACTGATAAGATTAATGTCTTTAACCGCATACTATTTATTAAAATAAGGTCGCAAAGATAAGGTTAATCTTCTCCCTGACCGCTGCACTAATCTGGGGAACTATGGTACTTTTTCGGATAAAACGATAATATTCACAATTAAAATTCTTAAATTCGCAGCCGCTTATGGCAGTATCAAAACTTCATATCTGGGAGACAGGCGGCTATGGAACGGCCGGGGTCACAAGCCTTGAGGATTGCGCGGGAAAAGTCGTTGACACAAATGGATGCACCTTAATGATTTGTGAGGAGGGAGAGGCGATGGTCGGGGTGAATGTCAAAAGGCATCACGTAATTCCGGGAGACTTTTTGTTTCTCCCCGGAGACATTTCATTTATTCCGATAGATGTCTCAGATGATTTCCGGGCAAAGTACATTTCCGTGCCGGAGGAGATTTCCGACGATGCATTCTATAAGATTCCAGCGACATTCTGGGACAGGATGTATGAGATCCCTGTCATCCGGCCACACGACAGACAGAGCGAAATGTTGCGGAACTGGTTCGACCTTACCGAATGGGTGACAACACGTTACGCCGGCGAGCAGGGAAAGGAAATGCTGAGAAACAACATATTCAACATATTCACTGGCATTTCCTGCGAGATGGCTTTGTCCGGAATGGAGATAGGAGATTTCCGGAATGACAGGAACCTGGCTCTGGCAAGCCGTTTCTATATGCTGCTGGGACGTTACTACACTTCGCACCGGGATGTCGCCTTTTACGCCGGGAAACTGAATATAACCCCGGACTATCTCTACAAGCTGATGTTCAAGGCCACCGGAGCAAGCCCAAAAGAAATGATAAACTGGCAGATAATAGTGGCGATCAAGACATTGCTGCAGAACACCGACCTGTCAGTGAAAAACATAGCCACTGAGCTCAATTTCGAGGATCCTGCCTACCTGTGCAGGTTCTTCCGCAAGGAAACCGGAATGTCCCCCCAGGAGTTCAGGTCAGGGAAATCAAACAGGACGGAATGATTTTTTCGTCATTTCAAGAGATTTTCCGTAACTTTGAAATTTGAATATATACTCATAGGATATGGGAAAAGTCATAGCAATAGCCAATCAGAAAGGTGGAGTGGGAAAGACCACGACCGCCATCAACCTCGCGGCGTCGCTCGCGGTGCTGGAGAAGAAGGTCCTCATCATCGACGCTGACCCTCAGGCCAACACGACATCCGGTTTGAACTTCTCTCCGGACAACGACGAGAAGAGGACGATCTATGAGGTGATGATCGGCACGATTGACATTCAGGACGCTTTGATCCAGACGGAGATTCCTGACCTTCAGATGATTCCGTCACACATCAACCTTGTCGGTGCGGAGATCGAGATGATCGATGTGGAGGACAGGGAGACGATTCTTAAACGAAGGCTCGCCCCGATCCGTGACAACTACGACTACATCATCATCGACTGCTCCCCTTCTCTGGGGCTCATCACGATCAACGCCCTTTCGGCCTCGGATTCTGTGATGATTCCCGTGCAGCCGGAGTTCTTCGCCCTTGAGGGACTCGGCAAGCTGCTCCAGACCATCAGGCTGGTGCAGAGCGGTGTGAACCCGTCGCTCACAATCGAAGGCTTCGTCGTGACGATGTTCGACGGCAGGACGAAGGTTCACGCCCAGGTCGTGAACGAGCTCAAGGAGCATTTCCAGGACATGGTGTTCAATACGGTGATCCAAAGAAGCATACGCCTCAGCGAGGCACCTTCTCACGGAAAGCCGATCATCCTCTACGATGTGGTCAGCAACGGAACGACCAACTATATGAACCTCGCCAAGGAAGTGCTTGAGAAGAACGAGAGATAAAGCATTGTTCGGCAAGGAATAAAGAACTTGTGAAAGGAAATTACAATGAGCAGCAACAATAAGCAGGAAAGCAGGCTGGGCAAGGGGCTCAGCGCCCTTTTGGGAGACATACAGACAATCGGACCGGAAAGAAAGCCGGTAGGTTATATTAATAAGGAGATCGCCGGATCCAAGCCGGGGCAGGACTACGGAGACGTGTTAAGAATTCCTGTCGATTTAATCGAGCCGAACCCTTACCAGCCGCGTATGGCGTTCGACAACGAGGCTCTGGAGGAGCTGGCCGATTCTATCAGGACTTTCGGCCTCATCCAGCCGATCTCGGTGCGCAAGCTCAAGAACGGACGCTACCAGATCATCAGCGGCGAGCGCAGGTTCAAGGCCTGCAAGAGGGCGGGAATGGACATCATTCCGGCCTATATCCGCACAGCGGACGACCAGGGAATGCTGGAGATGGCCATTGTCGAGAACATCCAGAGACAGGATCTCGACCCGATCGAGGTGGCGATGAGCTACCAGAGGCTGATGGACGAGTGCAACCTCACCCAGGAGATGATGGCCCAGCGTGTCGGCAAGAAACGCGCCTCGGTCGCCAACTATCTGAGACTGCTCAAACTTCCTACCAAGGTACAGCACGACCTCAAGACCGGACTTCTCAGCACCGGGCACGCCAAGGTGCTTCTCGGGGTGGAGGATCCTCATATTCAAGAGCTTCTCTGCGACCTCGTGATAAAAGACGGCCTTTCGGTGCGTCAATTGGAGGAGAAGGTTCACAAACTGAGCAAAGACGGGAATGCCAAACCAACCCCAAAGCAGCAGGATCTTCCAGATGAATATTACCGCGTCCTTGAGCACATCGGCAAGTTTTTTGATAACAGCATCAGCCTGAAACGCTCAGCCTCCGGAAAGGGAACGATGACGATCAAGTTCAACTCCGATGAGGAAGTGAGCAGGTTCCTCAAGGCCCTTGAGGAATCGAACATCTAAGAAAAACAATGAAGGATCTGATTCTCAGGATATGTCTGGCACTGGTCTGTCTGGCGGCCTTTTCAAACGGAGCGAAAGCGCAGTTCCGCGAAGAGGCGTTCAATCAGACCTACAACAATCCGAACGACACCACCTCGGCGAGGGATTCCGTGGACAAGATGTGGTCTTTCCGGGAATTTTTCAGAGGTGTGTCGCACAAGGACACGACGCTGAGGATCGGAACGATGTTCGCTGGCTCGACTGTGTTCATCGGCGCGGAACAGATCTATAACAAGCAGTACTGGAAGCTGCCGATAATCTACGGAGGATTAGGAACGACCATCGGATTCGGAATCCACTACAACAGCAAGTACCGGCACTCCAAGAAAGGCTACGACATCGCGATGGCCCTCGACCCGAATATGGAGTTCGATCTGGACACTCGCTCGAAGGATATGGCGAAATATATGTTCGCCAGCGCTGGGTTCATCTATTGGGCGACGCTTATGGACGGTGTGGTCAACTATAAGAGAGACGTGAAGAACCAGCCGGGAAAGGCGACTATATATTCAATTCTTCTTCCTGGATTAGGGCAGGCGTACAACGGGGAATATTGGAAGATTCCGATCTATTGGGGAATGCTGATAGGATCCTACCATTTCTATGCGCTGAACAGCCAGAACTACAAGAGGTTCAAGCGGATACACAACGAGGCGACGGCTACCGACGGCAGCTATCAAGGAAGCATTCCGGCGGAAAGGGCGCTATATTTCCGAAACGTTTACCGCAGGTACAGGGATTATTCCGTCGTCGCTATGGTCGGGAGCTATCTGCTGCAGGTGATCGACGCGAACGTGTTCGCCTATATGCAGGACTTTGAGATGAACGATGATCTCACCTTGAAAGTCACGCCTACCATAATATCCCCATACAATGAATATATTCCCCCATATAATGAATATGCAATAGCGTCTCCGGCCAGATCCGTTCCTCCTATGAGTTTCGGTGCGGGTGCGTTCGGGGACAACGCGATAGGGATCAAAGTCGGTCTTAGATTTTAACAAGAGCTCCAAAGGATGAGAAAAACCACATACGCCACGCTGCCGATCATACTGCTGATGGTCTTCCTGTTCCAAGGGAACGCCGACGCGCAGATATTCAGAAAAAAGATAAAAGAGGAAAACCAGGAGCTCAAGGCTCAGGTGGATTCATTGCGCAAGGTATTGGAGGAGGTCCGGAAAGAGAACAGGGTCAGGGACAGCATCGCGGACGAGATGATCGATGTCTATGAGGAGAACCGCTTCAAGACCGCCGCCGGGCTCAGTCCTGAGGAATACAACGCCGATGTCACGGACAGTCTCCTGAGCATCTGGTACCTTCATCGTCAGGCCAGAAAGAACGAGGAAGGAAGCGGGTATGATATGGATTCAGTACGCTTTACGACAAACGTTCCGGACGAGGTGCTGATGGAAAGGTTCAGGAAGATGAACTCATTCATCACACTCCCCTACAACGAGAAGGTCCGCAACTATATGATCCTCTACTCAGAGAAGATGCCTACCAAGATGGGCACGATCCTGGGACTGTGCAAATACTATATGCCGATCTTCGAGGAGACTTTCAACAAGTACAACCTTCCGGATGAGCTGAAGTATATGGCGATCATCGAGTCCGCGCTGAATCCGGTCGCCGTCTCAAGGGCTGGAGCGAAGGGAATGTGGCAGTTTATGTTCAGGACTGCCCAACTTTACGGACTGGAGATCAATTCGTTCGTGGACGAGAGGCTCGACCCGTTCAAGTCAGCCGACGCAGCCGCACGTTATCTGATTGACTCCTACAACGTCTTCGGGGACTGGAATCTTGCTATCTCCTCCTACAACTGCGGTTCAGGCAACATCAACAAGGCCATCCGCAGAAGCGGCGGCAACAGAGATTTCTGGTCGGTTTACAATTACCTTCCACGAGAGACAAGAGGCTACGTTCCGGCTTTTGTCGGTGCGATGTACGCCATCAAATACAGCAAGGAGTACGGAATCGTGCCGGCCAACATCCAGATGCCGGCTCAGCTGGACACTTTCGAGATCCACAAGAATCTGCATTTCAAGCAAATAAGCGAGCTGGTGGGAATCTCCGTCGATGAGCTCAGGAACCTCAACCCGCAATACATCAAGGATGTCATCCCTGGCAACAGCGGGAAATACATCCTCCGCATTCCATACAATTACTCAAGCGATTTCATCGCCCACGAGGATTCCATCTACACCTACAAGGCAGCTGAATATCTCAACCCGCAGACCCTGCTGGACACAAAGAGCCCAAGCACAGGATCCACATCTGCCAATGGAACAATCACCTACAAGGTGAAAAAAGGTGATACTCTCAGTAAGATCGCCGCAAGATATCACGTGACGGTCAACCAACTCAAAAAGTGGAATCACCTGCGGAGCACGAACCTCAGCATAGGCCAGAAGATCCGCATCTACAAGTCCAGCAGCAATTGAACCTTCGCCTCTGACACCGGACGCTTTGGTTCCCTCATAAATGAATATCGTACCGTAGAGGCTCTGAGGTAGCACTTCAAAGCCTTTGTTTTCCTTGTGCCGAACCGGAACTTGCCACCGGCCACAATTAAGGCACTCCAGCCTCTTCCATAATAGGCAGGCACAGTGAAATTACCCGGAGCGTCACGTTCGTATGAATATATCCGGTCATCCCAATTATCCACAATGAATATGGTTCCTCGGACATACGCGCTGAACCTGTCCGTCTTCCTGCCGCCTTCAACATAGCCCAAACCGGCGAGAGCACGGCAGAGAAGGCCTTCGGTCCGGACACGCATTTTCCAAGCCGGTTTGTCAGACGGCCCGTAACGGGCCGAAAGTCCAGAGCTGGACCAATCGAAATCACATCTGGCTCCGGTACGGTACTTAAGGATCTCCTCATAAGGCCGGAAACGTTCGGTAACCCTCACGGTAAGCACTGATGTACCAGACAATTGCAGCGGAGCCTTAAGTAGTACTTTCAACTGTCTTTTGGAATGTTCGGAATCTCTCATCGCATAATCCACGGTAGCCACAATTCCGGCACGCTCCAAGCCGAGAGCCAATCCTGCCTCATCAGTAGTCTTTGTCCAGCTTCTTACACCACCGGTGTAATCCGATGAGAAATCCGCCGGATAATAGCGTATGACGGAAGACAATCTCCAATCATCCCCGAACGGCACAACCGCTCCGGTAACAAATCCGGCGCGGCTTCCGAGAATATCCCAGGCTGCCTCCCCGAACATATCCACACCTCTCCAAGAGTAACGGAAATCAGCGGACACCTTTCCTCCGGTTGGTTTTCCTGACATATTCAAAGGTTCTGTCTGGCAGTAGCCGGTCAGCGAGAACTGTCCTTGCCGTCCGTAGTAAGCGATATTTCCGCCGGCCAATGAAGAGATCTCCGCACTCTTCCCGCTCTCGCACCAAGATCTGAGGCCGGGAAACGAAGCCAAGGCTGAAATCACGAAACGCCCAGCGGAGAAATCAGCGGCCACTCCCCTGTGCGATCCTATTCTCGACCAAGACCACGACGGAGATATTCCTGAAGGTCTCTTGTAGAATGAAGCCGATGAGGAAAGACTCGACAACGACATTCCGCTCCATAGCGTCAGTCCTTGCCCGAACCTTGCGTTGAAATCCCCGACAACGACTTTTCCCAATCCCTTGCTGCCATAATATGTGATGTTTGCTGACCAGGCGGACGGTGAGAACTGATTTTTGTCGGAATATCTGGTTCTTGCCGCCAATGACAGTTCCACCGCGTCAGCATAGTTCAAACGGTATTTCGTCCCGTAGTTATATTCATCACCTTTGACTGCGAATCTGGCCAAGGCTTCGTTGCGGAAAGACTTGGAAGATTGATGAGGCTGACCGGGAAGCGACCGGCAACGCAGCGAGACGAACGGCTTGAGGGCATTTGCCAACTCCTCACCGAAACCGTCAATCGAGGCCAATTCCGAGAAAGAAAGGATATCCCCTGTCCGTGACCGGTAGTCTATCAGACTGGCTATCTGGTACTGGCTCAAGAGTCCGCTGGAAAGCATACGGCTTCCGGTCGCTGTGTTGATTTCCAAAGGATGGGACAGGAAAGCTGTGAATCTTTCGATCTCCTGCTCATCCAGTTCCTCCTCCGAACCGGCTCCCGTGAGATAGACAATCGCCCTCAACCGCTCATCTGTCTGCGCCGAGGCCTGTGTGGCGACGGACAACAGCGCGCAAAGCATAATGATGAAGTTTCCTTTGATATTCATAGTCATTCAGTTCTGGGCGGAAAGATAGGGCAAAGAAACGTAAATAACGAAAAGAAAAATAAAACGATGGTATGTTTTTTCTGTTTTTTATGGAATATTGCTAATTTTGTTGCTTAAAATAACACCATCAAAGCAATGAGCAACGTCAGATTATTCGACAAATCCTTCAAGCCGTTCATTCCCAATGAACAGATTGAGAAAGCCATCGACAATGTAGCCGATAAGATCAACCGTGACTTTGACGGAAGCACCGACTGTCCGGTTCTTCTGTGCGTGCTGAACGGCTCGCTGATGTTCACATCAGAGCTGATGAAAAGGCTCACATTCAACTGTGAGTTGATCTGCATCAAGCTTTCGTCCTACGATGGAACCCACACTACCGGGAAAGTTCGTGAGACGATGGGGATGACAAGGAGCGTCGAAGGCAAGAGGGTGATCGTTGTGGAAGACATCGTGGACAGCGGAAACACAATCGTGGCCCTCAAGGAGATCCTCAAGGAAAAGGGAGCCGTCGAGACAAAGATCTGCACGATGCTGCTGAAGCCGGCATCCTACACCAAGAATGTAAAGCTTGACTACGTAGCGATGGAGATCCCGGACGACTTCATCGTCGGATTCGGACTGGACTACAACGAGCTCGGCAGAAATCTCAAAGATATTTATGTATTGGACACAGATATGAAATATTTTATTCTTTTTGGCCCTCCAGGCGCCGGAAAAGGCACCCAGGCCTCAGCTATGGTTGAAAAATACAATCTCTGCCATCTTTCCACAGGTGAGCTTCTCCGTGGCGAGATCGCCAACGGAACCGAACTCGGCCTCAAGGCAAAGGCTCTGATCGATGCCGGTGAGCTCGTTCCGGATGAGGTTGTGGAAGGAATGATCGAGAACAAGTTCAAAAGCGTGACCGGAGTCTCCGGCTTCCTGCTCGACGGATTCCCTCGCACGATCGCTCAGGCAGAGGCTCTTGACAAGATGCTGGCAAAGAATGGTGAGGCGGTCACCTCCGTTGTCTCCATTATGATTCCTGACGAGATGATCAAGGAGCGCATCCAGCACAGAGCCGCAATCGAAGGTCGTGCGGACGACGCCAAGGAGGAGACCATCAACAATAGGATCAAGACCTACCACGAGAAGACCGAACCGCTTGTAGAGTTCTACAAGAAGGCCGGCAAGTATCAGGAGGTTGACGGCACCGGCACCATCGATGAGGTCCGCGGCAGAATTTTCTCACTTATGGACAAATCATAACGGAATATATGATAGGTTCACTTCTTGTCACCGTTCTGCTCGCGGGTTCACCCCTGAAGCTGAGCGGTGATAATATTTCACAGATAATCAACGAATTGACTGTCGAGGAAAAGGCCGCTTTGCTTGTAGGGAGCGGTGCGAAAGCGTTTGACGGTGTCGGCTACACCACACTTTACGTAAAAGGTGCCGCAGGAACGACACATCCTATAGAAAGACTCGGAATCCCTGCTATTGTACTTGCCGACGGCCCGGCCGGAGTCAGGATTGACGACCGTCCCTGCACAAAATTCCCTATCGGAACATCATTGGCATCCACCTGGAATCCTCAGCTTGTCGAAGAGGTCGGAAAGGCCATCGGCAACGAAGTTCTTGAATACGGTGTCGATGTCCTACTGGCACCTGGGATCAATATTCAACGCAACCCATTGTGTGGCAGAAACTTCGAATACTACTCTGAGGATCCTCTGCTCGCCGGAAGGATAGCGGCCGGTTACATCAACGGAATCCAAAGCCAAGGTGTCGGAACCTCAATCAAGCATTTCGCCGCCAACAACCAGGAGCTCAACAGACTTTATCTTGACGCAAGAGTATCTACCAGAGCCCTTCGGGAACTGTACCTCAGGAACTTCGAGATCGCCATCAAAGAAAGCGATCCTTGGACCGTTATGACTTCATACAATTATGTGAACGGGACACTCGCCGCCGAGAACTATGACCTGGCGACAGGTGTTCTCAGAAAGGACTGGGGATACAATGGACTGGTTATGACAGACTGGGCGGCGGGATTATATTCAGATAAGATGGTCGCGAGCGGCAATGACATTATCCAGCCGGGCAGTGACGAGCACTACAAACGTCTTGTCAGCTCTATGAACGATGGCTCGTTGCCTATGTCCACTGTTGATACGGCTGTGACCAGACTGCTGAGACTCATTGTCAAATGTCCCCGCTTCAAAGGCTATGAATATTCCAACAAGCCAAACCTTGAGCATAACGCATCCGTGGCCCGGAAAGCCGCTGAGGAAGGAATCGTGCTTCTGAAGAACGACTCCTCATCACTGCCTTTGGCTCCGGAGTCAACGATCGCATTGTTCGGCGTGACTTCCTACGAGTTCATCACAGGAGGCACGGGAGCCGGAAACGTCAACGGCTCATACGTGATCAATCTCAAGCAAGGACTTTCTGACTCTGGATTCGGACTGGACAAGACGACAGACGAGTTTTACAATGACTGTCTTAAGTACGAAAGATTCAACACCCGCAGGATCAACAGCAAGTTCGACAAATGGTTTGTGGACGCTGAACGTCCGTCCGAGGTGCTGCCTTCAAAGGCCGTCCTTGAGCAGGCTGCCAAGGAAGCGGACAAGGCCGTCATCACCATAGGACGCATATTCGGAGAAGGGAAGGACAGGCTCTACCAGTTCAGCTATCTGCTTTCGGCTGATGAGATGAGATTGATCAAAGAGGTCTCGGCGGCGTTCCACAAAGAGGGAAAGCAATTGATTGTCGTGTTAGATGTCGGTGGAATCGTTGACTTGACAGCCTGGCAGGTTATGGCCGACGCCATCGTTGTGAGCTGGCTGCCGGGTTGCGAGGCGGGACACGCCATCGCATCAGTGTTGTCAGGCAAGGAAAATCCAAGCGGAAGGTTACCGATGAGCATACCGGTAAGCTACTACGACGATCCGACCGCAGTCACTATGCCTCAGATACTTACAGACAAGCCCATCAATTACTCGTTCTATCGTCCGGCCCCGGTCGGCATCACAAAACGGTACGACATCGAGAACATCGACTATGTCAACTACCGTGAAGGAATATATTCGGGCTACCGCCACTATGTCACCGACAAGGTTCGCACAGCCTACCCGTTCGGTTTCGGTCTGAGCTACACCGAATTCAAGTACAGCGATATGAAAGTGGAGGAAGTCGGCGAAGATTATGTGGTGAAAGTCAACGTTGAGAATACTGGAAGATATTCAGGAAAGGAAGTCGTGCAGATTTACGTCAAGGCTCCAGGCAAGGATATGGACAAGCCAGCCCGTGAGCTCAAAGGCTTCGCAAAGACGGATGTCCTCGCCCCTGGCAAGTCTCAGACAGTCGAGGTCAGGGTTCCGAAAAACCTTCTGGCATCCTACGACGAACAACGCTCAGGCTGGGCGACAGAGAAAGGGACATATTCATTCATCGTGGCCAGAAACGCCGAGAAACCGGTTCTTGTGGAAAAGGTGAAAATCAAGGAAGCGTCCTTCTCCCCTACCGGTGACTATCTCAATGTCAAGCCGTTGTTCATAGAAAAATAGATGGCTGGATTGATCTCCTTCCGGGAGAGATGGCTATCATTTGCAGGAGGATGACATTTGGTCTCGTGGCAGACAAGTGATTGAACTTCAACAGAAAGAATAATGTCCTGGTGATGTTTTTCGCACCAGGACATTATTCTTTTCATTCATATTCAAGGCGTTAAACGCCACGAATAAGATTAGTTGCCCACAGGACGGATGACGAATGTAAATTCGCGTTCGGCGGCCGTGATGAGGTACTGATCCAAAGGCAGGGTTCCCCAAGAGCAGATGCCACCGACACCCATCTGGATGAGATCAAAGTTGACGTAGGTCATTCCATTGACGCGATCGTTCTCGTGAGCCTTTGCCTTAAGGTTCAACGAGTGGCGTGCCTCTCCGTTCTGGGTGTTGGTCTTGTTGGCACGCTGCGGAGTACCGTTCTCAAGACAGTCCAGATCCCTCATTGAGAATGGAAGGGCGGAAGCCGAGAACTTTCCGTCAGCGGTGATCTCAAGGCCGGTGCCGTTCGAGTCGAGAAGACGGAAATATCTCAGACCGGTCTTCGTGCCGGACTCCTGTGTGCGGACATAGCCGTAGTGGTACTGGTCGTTGACACTCTGCGTGTAATGACCGACAACGGCGGCGGAGTTCCTGTCGGAGTAATTCTCCCAAGGACCTTTGCCGTAGAAGTCCACGGTGGAGTAACGTCCAGGCATAGCGAACTTCATTCCGAAACGCATAAGATATGGAGCCTGAGACAACTTGCCTGCATCCTTCATCCTCTCGGTCGCCTTGATGGAGCCGTCAGGAAAGATCTCGTAGGACATCTCCACGATGGCCGCTCCGCTGGCGATAGGCTCATATTCAGCGGACACAGACATCAGGCCAATGCCATCGGTCGCACTTTCGACAACCAATGAGCCTGCCTTCAGTTTGTAGGCTGGGTAGCGCCAAGTGTTGTACATCTCGCGGATCTTTCCGGCACCCATATCGTTCTCGATCGGCGCGCGGGCGAACTCCGGAGTCAACGGCTCGGAGAGCATCTGAACGCCGTCAACGGTGTAGCCTGTGAGGAATCCGGTGGCCTTGTCGAACGTGGCCGTCCAGTCAGCCACACGGTCGGCCATTGTGCCCGCAAAGGCGAACGAGCCGGAGAACACATACGCATCGGAAGTCTCACTCTTAACCAAAGACTTGCCGCAAACGGAGGCGGAGCCGGCTTTGAAGGCGGCATCAGACTTCTCTTTCAGCATAATCTGATCGTAAGCGGCCTCCGTGCCTGCCGGAAGGATGCCGTCAGCGGTCTTGAGTACATACGAGACGTTAAGGAATATGTCAGCGTCAGCCTGCGGGATGGTATTGAAGCCAAGGTCAACGGTCTCCGTATTCTGAGGGGCGACGTTCAGGTTCTCCACGACACCAGAAGACACGGCCTCGCCGTCCACGGTGATGTTCCAAAGCATCCGGTACTGGCTCAGATCCTTGAAGAAATATTCATTGAACACATTCACCCTACCCTGCCCGGCGAGGGATGTGTGAATATTCCTGTGTTGGTAGCGGACCTCGTAGGCGTGAGGATGCAGGGTCCTGTCGGAGGCGATGACACCGTTGCAGTTGAACGAGCCGTCCGAAGGGTCATATTCATTGAAATCACCTCCAAAGGCGAAGATGTGGTCGGTGCCGCCCTCGTTTGAAGGCCAGCGGAGCGCCTGATCCACGAAGTCCCAGATGAAGCCGCCCTGATAGGTAGGGTATTTGCGGATGAGGTCCCAATATTCCTTGAAATTACCCATCGAGTTACCCATAGCGTGGGCATATTCGCACTGTATCAGCGGTCTGTCAGGATGGTTCAAAACAATCTCCTCGCACCTCTTAGGGGATGCGTACATCGGACAGATGATGTCGGTCTGGCTGGCCATCTCGGCTCTTTCGTACTGAACCGGCCTGGTAGGATCGTTCGCTTTGAGCCAGTCGTAGCAGGCGATGAAATTCTCGCCGAAACCGGCCTCGTTGCCCAAACTCCAAATGATCACTGACGGATGGTTGAAGTCGCGGCGCATCATCCTCTGGTCACGGATAAGGTGGGCGGCGCGATAATCTGCTCTGTGGGCCAGGGACTTGTCTCCATAACCCATTCCGTGGGACTCGATGTCACCCTCGTCAACCACATAGAGACCGTACTTGTCGCAGAGGGCGTACCAACGCGGGTCATTCGGATAGTGACAGGTGCGCACCGCGTTCATATTCAGTTCCTTCATTATGCGGATGTCGTTGATCATATCCGCCTCGGAAACCACATAGCCCTTGTCGGCGTTCATCTCGTGGCGGTCCGCACCCTTGATGAGGACAGGCTGGCCGTTGACAAGCAGTTGGCCATTCTTGATCTCAACTGTGCGGAAACCGAAATCGATGGAGGTGCTTTCAACAACATCTTTCTTGTCGGACGCGGTCACCTTCATTGTGTAGAGGTTAGGAATCTCAGCGCTCCAAAGTGACGGATTCTGAACCATTCCGTTCAGGACGGCCTCACCCTTGACCGGTGCGGCCTCACGGTAAGCCACCTGATTGCCGTTTTTGTCGATGACGGCGACACGGACGTTCTTCACGCCCTTGGTCACCTTGGCTTTCACGGTGAAGTTTCCGTCCATCCCCGCGATGACGTTCACATCCTCGATGCGTTCCCTCTCACGGGTATAGACATAGACCCCACGGGCGATTCCGCTGAGCCTCCAGAAGTCCTGGTCCTCAAGGTAGGAGCCATCACACCAGCGGAAGATCTCAAGGGCGATGAGGTTCTCACCGGCCTTGACGTACTTTGTGAGGTCGAAACGGGCCTCCAGCTTACTGTCCTCACTGTAGCCGACCATCTTTCCGTTGACCCAGACGCGGACATTGGAGGTGGCGGAGCCGATGCAAAGGCAGATCTGTTTTCCGATCCACGACTTATCCACGTTGAATGTGCGGCGGTACTGGCCGACATAGTTGTGCTCGGTCGGAGGGTACGGAGGGTTGTTCGTGTAGTGCCCCCTCCAGGCGAAGCCGACATTCAGGTAGATCGGGTCGTTGTACCCGTTCAGTTCCCACATTCCCGGAACCGGGATCGTGCCCCAGTCCGCGTCGTCGTAGTCCACGGCCTCGAAGCCCTTGGTCCGGCCTTCGATGGTCTCGTTCCATTTGAACTTCCAGACCCCGTTAAGGGTCAAGGTCTTCTGCTGGTCCGTTACAAAGGTGGCGGCCATCGGCAGACGGTTCTCCTCGAACACGTTCGGATCCTGCCACGGTTCCATCTTGCTGTTTTTCTCCGCCAGAAGCGGGGTCGCGGCCAAGGCGGCCGACAAAATCAGTAGTAACTTTTTCATATTCATTAAAAATAACAACTTGCTTTATCATGTCACTTCGACAAGCTCAGTGACCGGATCGTTTATGTAGTTATCTGTCACTTCGACAGGCTCAGTGACCGGTTGCTTTCGGTCGCTGCTCCTGCGGTTGCTGAGCTTGTCGAAGCATCGTAGCGACCTCAGGTTCAATAAACTTACTTTCGCAGCAAAGTCACCGTGCCGTCCATAGTGGAGGCGAGGATAAAAGTGCTTCCCCCCTCGCTCCAGACCTCCATCGGATTCACCAGCGCAATGGAGACCTTCCGAGCCCAAAGCCTGTGACCGTCCTCGGCGTCGAACCCGATGATGTTCCCCTTGTCAGTCGGCATAATCACCTCATCACCAATGCGCACGATCGAGGTCGGCGAAATCTCATACCCAGCTCCGGTCTCAGCGCACCAATCCACCTCAAGGCTCGCCGCGTCCACGGAAGTGATTGTGTGCCACATTGATTTGCAATAAACCTTCTTGCCGTCCGGAGAGACACCTACCGCCTCACGGGCGGATTTCTCATAATGCCTCAACTCCTTTCCTGTCGCCGCGTCAAGCGCGTAAAGCCTCCTGTCAGGAACAGCTATGAATATCTTCCCGCGCGCCTTGACAGGCCACACGGCCGCCGGCGAGTACATCCTCGAAGGCTTCTCGCATTTCCACTCCCATTGAAGCGCACCAGTCTGTGGATCAAGCGAATAAAGCTTGTTACCCCAAGTGCCGAACACAACCTGCTCCCTATCGACATAAGCGCGGCACTCCACAAATCCCTGCACGTCTGAATATGTCCACACAGCCTTCCCTGTCTTCAAGTCAAGAGCCCTGAAGCATCCGTCCGAAGCGCCGACATAGACCTTGCCGTTGAATATGACAGGGCTACCCAGCACGGATTTCCTTGCGGCATATTTCCAGACAGTCTTTCCGTTCTTGGCGTTCAGCGCATAGATGTTGCCGTCCGTACAGCCGAAGACAAGGTACTTTCCTTGAACGGCCGGTGTCGAGAATATCTTGCCAGGAAACTTCTTCGACCATATTCGTTTGCCATCCTTGACACTTATGCAGCGAACGTTGCCGGAAGCGGTTGTGTACCAAGCTTTTTCTCCGGCACGAGCGAATCCGGCGACTATGTTGCTGTCATCCTTGAGCTTCCAGACCTCCTTGACCGGGCTGTCGTTGTTGACATCGTAGCGCATCCACGGGTACGATGCCGGCAGACCATCGGCATCGTATGTCACGGTGTCCCTCACCTCGGTCAGCCTTCTCGTGTACCAAGGCTCCATCTGCACGGTCGTGGAACCGTAAAGCCTTCTTTCCGAGATAGTCACGCTATCGTTCTGGATTGTGAACACATTGTAGCCCGGCTGCTTTCCAGCAGTCAATGTCGAGCGGTCAAGGACACCCGGCAGACCGTCATAGTCCAGCGCCACGTTCCTGTGCCAATGGCCGCCGACCTCGAACCGTGTCCCTATCCTCTTGAGCTCACGAGTCACGTCAAAGTAGTTGAGCACCGACGTGTCCTGCGGGTAATGGTTAATGAATATCGTCTTCTTCCCCGGTTTGAGACTCTTCAGCCATTCCATACTCTCCTGGGGAATCAGCGCGGGAGCCATTCTCATATCCGGCCCGCAGTTGCAGCCGATGAACCTCCATCCCTTGCACTCGAACTCGTAGTTCTCGTAGCCGAACACCTTGAGGAAAGTGTTGCAACCGCTCTCCGACCATTTGGCGTCGTGGTTACCGGCCACAACATAGTACTTGTACCTGAGCGAGTCCAGCATCTGTTTCACCGCGGCGATCTCCTCATCGGTTCCGAAATCCGTCAGGTCACCGCCAATCAGTACAAAGTCCAATCCGTCCAAAGTGTTGACGTCCTTGACGCAGCGACTGATGTCGGACACCGATCCGCTCCCGGCCGAATAGTGAAGATCCGTTAGGAACGCGAATCTGAGCGGCGTGTCCTGCGCCATAGACACCATCGCAGACACGCACACGGCAGCCACTATTGATATTATCTTTCTCATATTCATCTTTTCAATATGCCAACCTACAAATTTACTTAATTATAAGGAATATTCAGCCACTCCGGCAGCATATTCCAAAGTTTTTACAACCGTTTTAGTAAGCGGCAAAAAATAAGTTGCCTAAAGTAAGACAAATTATTTTTTAACGTTTACTTAGAAGCTGTTTTGATTTGTTTGTTTGAAGG